>JBCCFQ010000587.1:0-3232 GCA_039029655.1 Pseudomonadota bacterium
ATACTGTGTGTTTGGCCAGAGACCGGGTGGGAATGAAAATGAACCTGCTGGTCCAGAAATGGTTGCCTTCAATCCAGAATTTCCGGACGTAAGTGGACTTTACTTCATATATCAGTAGGGTGCTGAAAGCGCTCTGTGTAGTGTTGCTTCAGTGAAGTTTACATGATAGCAGTGAGTAGCCCATTGATATCATGTAAACTTCGCTGAAGTGTGGTAAGCAACACCACACAGAGCGCTTTCAGCGATGCGATTGTTGAACGCTTAGACGATGGCAGGAGCTTTGAACAAATGCGTAATGGCAAACGTCATGTGGTGGTGGAACGCCGATACGCAATTTTTCCTCAACAAAGCGGTCCATTGGCTATCGATCCAATCGTGTTTGAAGGGCAAATCATTAGCCGGGGTGCCCGGCCTAGAGTCAAACGGCTGCGCTCTGAAGCGGTATCACTTCAGGTCAAGCCAATTCCCGGCAGTTTCACGGGGCAGGTTTGGTTACCGTCCCAGGAACTCACTATTGAAGAGGAATGGTCTGCAGGCAGCAGTGAATTGGTTGCCGGCGAACCAGTTACCTGGACGCTGATGGTTCGTGCAAAAGGGTTAACCTCTACTCAACTACCTGAGCTTGCGCTGAGCTGGGATGACAGTATCAACGCGTATCCCGACCAACCCCAGTTGCGAGATCGTGTCACCAACGATGGCATTGTCGGCGAGTACACACAAAAGATTGCCTTGATTGCGACTGAGGCGGGGGATTATCAGCTGCCTGAGGTGTCCCTCACTTGGTGGAATACCATAACCGATCAACAGGAGGTGGCGATGGTTCCACCACGGGCTATTCGTGTCACCGGGGACAGTGTGGCGCAGACCCAGGTTGCGCCACCGCTGATACCTTCACCCGCTGTGGAAGAGCCCGCCGGGTCTGCGGAAGCCGAACCGTCATCCACAGATATGAGGCTGAGTGTTTGGCTGTTAGGGATTGGTTGGCTGGCCACGATTCTAGCCTGGCTCTATACCGCGAGTACTCGGCGAGATACACAAACGCCAGAGCAAGGTGGAGAGTCTAGCAATGAACACAGTTTGAGTCAGAAACAGGCGCAAAAAGGTCTAAAGCAAGCCTGTGCCAGCAACCGAGCCGGATTGGCAAAAGACCATCTCTTGGTGTTAGCCAAGAGCCTGTACCCAAATCAGGCAATCTGGAGCCTCGATCAATTGGCGCAACGGTATCCGGAACCGTTAAAAAATGAGCTGGTGTCCTTAAGCATGTGTCTTTACCGGGGCGACAGCCAACAGTGGCAAGGACAAGGCCTTTGGCAGGCGTGGCAGGGTGCCCAGCATGGCCAACCGAGTGTTGAGACCAATACGGGCCAGCAACCCTTGCACCCACTGGCCGAATCGCGATAGCTTGAAGTCTACGGAGGTGCTGTTTTGCCTCCATTGAAATAATTCACCTTAGAAATAACTCTTAAGCTACCGATATCATTGAATAAAGATCAACGGTCACCCTTCGACGGTTTGTTAGATGCCATAGCCAATGGGATGACTGTGGTGACCTCGAATCGCCGCTTGTCTCAAGAGCTGCGGTTTCGCTACAACAAACGCCAAAAAGAACATCTCGGGGAGGGCAGCGTGTGGTTGTCACCACAGGTGCTACCTTATCGCGCTTGGCTCAATGGGCTTTGGGATCAATACTCCATTGCCAACTCTCATACCGCCACGCTGTTGTCCGATACACAAGCCAGGGCATGGTGGGAAGCGGCGGTTCGATCTTCCAGAAAAAATCTATTGCAGACCAGTGGGGCAAGTCGCGGGGCATATCAGGCCTGGCGGCTCATGCAGGATTACCGTGTGCCTTTGGCATCATTGGTCGACACCGGCGGTGAGACCAGCGCTTTCATCCAGTGGGCCAATCACTTCAAATCAGAACTTACATCAAACAATTGGTTGGATCCGGATGGGGCGGCATCCTCTCTCGTGGAAAGTGCCGCGAAAGTCCCCGTGGGGAAACTGATTTTCGTTGGCTTCGACCGTTTTACACCCAGTCAGCAACACTTGATGCGCTACCTTAGCAAGTCTGGTTGTGAGGTGGACACCTGGATGCCTGGTGCCAACCAGTCTTCTGCCGTGGGTTATGAATTTGCGGATACCTCGGACGAGTTGTTAAGTATCGCGCGTTTTTTTCAATCCCGATTACAGGAAAATCCACACCAGCGAATGGGTTTAGTGGTGCCCGACTTGCGTCGTCTTCGCAGCCATGTGGAGCAGAGCTTAGCTTCCTTTTTGGCGCCGCTACGGTTGTTTGCCGAGGAAGAGCGAAGTACGGGTTTTCATATCTCAATGGGTAAACCCTTAAGCAGCTCGAATTTGATTCAATCCGCGTTATGGCTGATCAAATTGGCCGACAGTGAATTGGACTACGACGAATTGCTTGCCCTGCTGCGTAGCCCGTTTATCGGCGACGCACGCTGGACACAGACGGTTCGTGCACAACTGGAGCAGTCGGTGCGCGGATCGAACCAGTACGCGTGGGTGATAGAACACGTGTTGGATTTACTGAATGCTCATGGCCTAACCGTGCAGGATTCCCTGTCGGATCTGTTCTTGCCGCGCAGGGCAGCGGGGACTTCTGAGGGTAATCGCTGGGGATACTGGTGCTCGGAGTTATTGAGCGGGTTTGGCTGGCCAAATATCGACGCGGTGAAGCCAGAACACCGAGGCCTGCTGCAACAGTGGTCCAATGTTATCGATGATGTTGTAGGTTGCGGCGTAGTTGTAGGCCCGGTAACAAGATCTGAATTCATTTCTAACTTGCGTCGACGCGTTTCTGAAACGGATGTTCTTGAGGCTTTTAATGATGCGCCTGTTCAAGTGGTGAGTGTGGCGGATTCGCCAGGCCTTTATTTTGATTTATTGTGGATCGCAGGTTTACATGACCAAGCATGGCCAATCAGGACATTTGGTAATCCGTTTATTTCCCCTGTCATTCGAAACGAATACGAACTACCGCGGGAAGGCGACTATCAATATGGGTTGTCTATACATGAGCGACTCCTTGTTTCTGCGCCCACGGTATTTTTGAGTTCTCCCCAGCGTCTACTCGACGAACCGTTGCGGCCAAGTTCTTTGCTGGGGGGAGCGGGATCCGGTCAGCTCGCCCGGAACGTCAACCGGGACGCCTGGGAACTGGTGGACCGTGTTCGCGGGCGTGCCCGAGTGTTTCGACCACACCGTACAG
>JBCCFQ010000588.1:0-3232 GCA_039029655.1 Pseudomonadota bacterium
CGGATTTGAACGGAAACATTGCTGCTTCATGTGATCTGCACAGAGGGCGTATCCGAGCGAACAACTTTGGTGACCAATCAGTGTCAAGGCAGGGCCTGGCTCAGATTTTCAATGGGCCGCCGCTGGTGTTGCCGGATGGTCGACTTCGGGCGAATACCCGAAATGCGTTGACCTTTAGTCAAATAGGTGGAGGTTACTGATTCATTGTTTGTGGTCGCTCTCCGACGCTAGTGAGAGCGGCCGCATACGGTGCTCTTTTCCCGGGACTCAAAACCCGGGTCACGATTGGCAACAATCTCAAGACAAACGTAAGCTAAGCACTCAGTCGCAGCTCGGCAGAAGACATTCACGATGAAAAGCTCGCTTGCCCGTAACATACTCTTTGCCGGTCTGGTGGTGGCAGCGACCACGTCTTGCACTGACAAGAGCAGCTTGGATGGGGCAGACACAACATCGACACCGGACAACGCTGACTTAGTTGTCCTGAACGCTAGGATTTACACCTCCAATAAGCAGAATCCCTGGGCACAGGCGTTGGTCATCAAAAATGGCGAGTTTACATACGTTGGCGATGAGCGCGGTGCAAAGTCGTATCAGAGTGCAACCACAGTAGATCTCAATGGCCAACTGGTTATTCCCGGAATGGTGGATAGTCATGCTCATCCGGGTTACGTGAACGTTGAAAAATTCGGTGAAGTCAAAGGGGATACAGCAGCCGAGTTACTTGAGTCTGTTAGAGCATTCGCTGATGCCCATCCCAATGAACAATGGCTAAGATTGTGTTGTTGGCCCACAAGGATGTTTGTCCAGGGAGAACAGGGTCCAAAAAAGGAAGTGTTAGATACCATCTTGCCTGATCGATTGGTCTGGTTTGAAAGTGAAACCGCCCATGACTACTGGCTAAACTCGAGAGCCTTAGAGCAGCTCGGTATCGATAAAAACACCCCTGACCCAAGGCCTGGCTTAGCCACGTACGCCAGAAATGAAATGGGTGAACCCACAGGATGGGTAAAAGAAGGCGCCGGTGTGCAGTACTTTGCCAAGCATTTCGATGTGGTAGATGAAGCCCACGTTCAACTGCACAGGGAAAGTGTTGCTGAAACGCTTCAGATACTCAGCAGACATGGAATCACCTCCATTTTCGATGCAGGCAACAAAGGGTACGGTGACCTGACCTACAGCGTTGTGTCGCAACTAGAGAAAGATGGGAAGTTGCCCGTCAGATATTTTGGAACCTATCAAATATTCACTCCTGATCGGGCCAAAACAGCCATTTCAGAAATCAAACGCTACCGTCGGCAGTTTGGTGGAGAGCTTTTGCAATTCAAGTCCGTAAAACTTTTTATGGATGGTATTACTGCGAACCGGTCGGCCGCCTACATAAAACCCTATATTGGGAATACCACCGTTGGCGCGACCATGCTGTCGGTGGAAGAGCTTCGGGATTTACTGCTGGAACTTCATGCCGAACAGTTGGATCTACACGTACACTCCATCGGCGATCTGGCCGTAAGAACAGTCTTGGATGCAGTGGAAGCCGCACGGGCTATCGCAAAGGACGAGTTTTACCCAAGGGTAACAGTGGCTCACCTGGCGTTGATCGATCCGGTTGATCTTCCGCGCATGCAAAAACTAGGTGTTATTGCCAATTTCACTCCCTGGTGGTTTGGCGCTACACCTGATGATGTTGTCGAAGAGTTGTTGGGGGCAGAGCGTTACGCAAATATGTACCGGGCAAAAACCGTTTTGGAAAGTGGCGCGAGATACACTTTTTCCAGCGATGAATGGTGGGGTGGTGAAATGCTTGCCACTTACATCAGTCCTTATCTTGGTATGCAGGTTGGTCACACACGTCAAAACCCTAAAGACTGGTGGGAGACCGAGGACGACGGCATCAAGGCGCCTGTAGGAGAACGTTTAAGTCTAGAAGAGTTGCTGGAAGGCTATACCCAGAACGGGGCTTACCAACTACGTATGGAGAATCAACTGGGTTCCATAGAGGAGGGTAAACTGGCGGACTTTGTTGTGCTCAACAAAGACCTGTTTACTGTGGACCCTTATGAAATTTCGAAGCTGAAGCCATCGGCGGTTGTCATGGAAGGGAAGCTGTTACACGGCTCCTTTAAAGTTCAAAACGTCGCCAGATAGGCATCCCTATTTTTCTTTCTTTTTGGAAACACCCAACGCGACTCCGATCGCAATACCAACACCTAACCCAGCTGCGATGTTACCCATAGCGACTCCAATTGCTGTGCCGACACCCACGCCAACTGCGAGCCCTAAACCGATGTTATTCATTATATGCTCTTTAGTGTTTGCTTGAAGACAACATATCAAATCGGCCCCGCTATCGCCCCGTTGTTTTAAACTAAAATTGTCGACCCGGAATACCTGTTTTTGGACTCTCCTAAAAATCTGAGTAAAATCATTGGGTAAGGAAATGATCAGACGACGATAAGCCGATGATCAAGACGCTAATCCGGCTTCGGCTTTAGCATGGGGTCCATGGAGTTGGAGGGAATGATGACAAATGCGACTGATGTTGGGGTGCAAGAGACGGTCAAAAGCACGTGGGGCTGCCTCCTGGTGTTCATGGGGCTATTCGTTCTCGGTCCAGCATATGCAGTAGACAGCGACGGTGACACCATTCCTGACTCCATCGAAATCGGCAACGACCCAGAGTCTCCTCGAGACAGTGATCTGGATGGTCAACCAGACTACCTGGATCTTGATAGCGACAACGATGGCACTACCGACCAGCTAGAAGTTCGCGATCCGAATTCGCCTACCGATTTTGATCAAGATGGCATTTACGACTACCTCGATAGGGATAGTGACAATGACGGTATAGATGACTCAATAGAAATGGATCTTTCAACCGTGGGGTTGTTGGACAGTGACGGTGATGGAGCTCCAAACTATTTGGATTTAGACAGTGACAACGATGGTGTACTTGACAAGGATGAATGGCAAAAGATTGAGAGAATAAGTAGCTCGGGTAATGGTTCGCCGGGTAACGATTGGAGTCGCACACCCAGCATCGACGACACTGGGAATCGCGTGCTATTTCACACCTGGGCCGAGAATCTAATTGGTTCAGACGAGAACATTGTTCTTCGCGATAGACATGAAGGCACCATGGAAGGTGTGGGTTTGCAGGGCCATCATGATTGCTATTACGAAGACTGTGCAGAAATCAGTGGTAACGGTGAGTTTGTTACGTTTGTATCAG
>JBCCFQ010000589.1:0-3231 GCA_039029655.1 Pseudomonadota bacterium
GGGAAGGTACCGACACCGCTAAGGGAATGACTTTCTTCGCTCCCGCTGCTTTGGCGTTTTCACTGGCCTTTTCTACAGCGGCTTTTTTTCCGGCAATAACAATCTGGCCGGGTGCGTTGTAATTAACCGCCGCTACAACACCCACGTCCTGGGCCTGCTCGCAAGCATCGCGAACGATACTATCTTCTAGCCCCAGAATTGCTGCCATGGCACCTTCGCCGGGGGCGACGGCGGACTGCATTGCTTGGCCTCTTAACCGAACTAATGCCACGGCCTGGGCAAACTCCAAAACGCCACCACATACCAAGGCCGTGTATTCGCCCAAACTATGGCCGGCCAACACACTTGGGCGATGTTGAGTTTTCTCGCACAGTAATCGCCAAATGGCCACACCCGCAGTTAGCAACGCCGGCTGGGTGTTGTCGGTTGAGTTAAGCTCGGCTTCCGGCCCCTCTGTCACCAAGGTTTGTATGTCGAAACCCAACACACCCGAGGCCTCCTCAAATGTGGATTTCACCACCTCTTCTTGTGCAAGCAACTCCGACAGCATACCCACGGACTGGGAACCTTGACCCGGAAAAACACATGCAAACGCCATTTGATGTCCTCGTTTATTTGAGGGCGCGTATTATACGGTCTTCCGCCGAGTAAACACTGCAATTGCGCCGATTAAGCCACCAATTGCACCGTATAGATGGGCATCCACTACAACCGGTCCGCCAGCCGCCTCTTCAGTCATGGGTATGGGCCCTGCGGTCTGCTCCCAGAGGAGTTTTGCCCCTACCACCGCTAAAGCGAGCATGGCTACACGATCTCCCGTGAAGGCCCAAGCAAACAACCCCGCGACGATGCCGGTGTGCAGTAGTCCTGACAAACCCACGTACCATTCCAGCTGGGGATTCAGCCACCAAAAACCAGCACCCAGCACTAAAACACCCAAAGCGTAAACAAAAGTCCACTCTCCAAAGCGGTAGTCTCTACCAAAAACCCAAGATATAAGTATCCACCCGGTCAGGTTCAGCCAGATGTGGGGCCACCCTAGGTGTACGAAGTGCCCGGTAAAGAAACGCCATAGCTGTCCATTGCTAATGCTATCCCTCTGATATCTAAGGCTTTCTCTCGCAGCTTCCTCACCCAGACCCAAGGCCAAAAGGACCAATGCAACCCCAAACACCAAGATCCAGCGTTTATTAACGTCTAGCTGTATGGAATTGGAATCCCCATTGGGCCGTCTAATTTGAGCCATTTGGTATTATTCGTTGTCAGAATCGGGTGTAATTCCACATGACACTAACTTGCAAAGGTGCGAAATCGCAAATGAAAGGCTTCGTTTCAATGAGATCCGCGGGTTTTACGCTGATTGAAATCATGGTGGTGGTGGTGATTCTGGGAATCCTGCTGTCCGTGGTGGTTCCCCAGGTCATGAACAACCCAGACAAAGCCAGAATTCAGCTGGCCAAGCAAAACATACGTGCCATAGAGAGCGCATTGGATTTGTATCGGTTGAACCACTTCAAATACCCCACCACTGATGAAGGCCTGGGGGCCTTGGTCTCGCCACCCGGAGGCGCCGATCTAAGGGGCTATCCGGCAGGTGGCTACATGAAGACGAAACCCATGGACCCTTGGAATAACGAGTATGTGTATCTCAATCCTGGCACCCAGGGCGCAATTGATATCTATAGCTTAGGCGCAGATGGACAGCCTGGTGGGGACGGTATCAACGCGGACATCGGTAACTGGGAGTTAAACTAACTCCCGCACCACCATGAAGAAATTCGACACCCAGCGGGGTTTCACCTTACTCGAATTGATGGTGGTCATGGTCTTAATCAGCATCATCGCCGGCTGGTTTTTTCTAAACACCAACATCGCCGGGGTAGAGAGACATCTGCGCCTTGAAGCAGAACGACTGCAAGCGTTGATTTATATGGCCGCTGAGGAGTCCGTGCTGTACGGGCGGGAATACGGCTTGGAGATCGCCGAAGATGGATACGCCTTTGCCGTACTGAACCCCGACACGCAAATCTGGGAAACACCCGCGGAGATGCGCTCACTTCGTCCACGAACCTTGCCAGCAGGTATGAGTTTGGAACTCTATCTCGAGAATACAGATGTCATTTTGCAAGTGGAAGAGACTGAAGAGTCCGACGAAGAACTACCCCAACCTCAAATTTTTGTTCTATCCAGCGGTGAACTAACCCCCTTTGAGCTGCGCCTTGACAGTGAGTTTAGTGAGGCCTTCGTCGAACTGGAAGGATTTGTCACGGGTTCCATTGAGTACCGATGGAATGATCTCTACTAGACAAAAAATCACAGGCTTTACCTTGGTTGAGGTGATGCTGGCGTTAGTGATTGTCGGATTGGCATTGTCCATGATCATGACTGCCATGGATCGTTTTACCGCCAGTGCACAACTACGAGACCAAACCCTTGCCCACTGGGTAGCCTTGAATCAGATAACAGAAATGCGTCTACAAACCCAATGGCCGGAGGTTGGGGACAGTAATGGCACCATAGAATTTGCAAGCATTGAATGGCAATGGGTGGCTGATGTCACTGAAACGGAATTCCCCGAACTTAGACGCATTGATGTTGAGATTTTTTACCCCGATGATGAAGTGAGCTTAGCGGCCGCGTCGGGTTTTGTTGGCCAAAGTCGCGTACCGCAAGCAGCACCCACCCCATGGGGTGTAAACGTTTCTTCCGGCCAACCCGGTAACCCAAACGCGGATTCTGGCCAAAGTGGAATTGAGAAGCCCAGCAATAACCTACCTGGTGTTGGGGTCGTAAATCCCGGAGATGATGACGGTGGCTAACGAGGGGCCAAGGATCCGAGGGTTCACGCTGATTGAACTGTTGGTCTCAATGACAGTGCTAACCATATTGGGCGTGCTGGCTTTCAGCGTGCTGTCTCAGATGCAACAAGCCCATCAAATCGGGCGAAACACTGTTGATCGATTTGGTGAGTTGCAATTCGCATTCCAGCTGATCGCTCGGGACGTTCAACAAATGAGCCCCCGCCCTGTCCGCGAAATAAGATGATCAATTGCACGGGAAATCTTTGTTGATGTCCTTGAACAGGACTCTGGCCTTCCGAACGAGAGTGCTGGCAGTGACGGAGCCGGAGATGAGCGGGTCGTAGTGGACGACGCGGTAGCCCTGGTGGTGGATGCTGCCCGTCAAGAAGCCCATCTGCCTCGACCGCTTCTCCAGCCGCTTGAAGAGGAC
>JBCCFQ010000590.1:0-3230 GCA_039029655.1 Pseudomonadota bacterium
AAAAGTGTTTCTGACAAGATGCGGCCGCTTTGCCTCAACTTGGTAGCTGTCGCCAACCTTCAAAACCATATTGTCTTTAGGGTCTCGTAAATACAGTGTGATTTCGCCTTCGAGCACATAAAACGTGTCGCGAATATGATTGTGATAGTGCCACGGAACACTTTGTGATGGAGAGAGTTTTAATTCGTGAATACGAAAACCCGGGCGGACCAAATGTTCGGCCCGGTGTTCTGCTTCATACAAATGATTCGCATTCTCGTAGGTCTGACTCATGTTCTTACCCTTTGGAACAAGATCCAAAGATTCTCCCAAATCTCCCGTTAGGTATACATAGTCAGTATAGCTCACCCACCAGAGGACTGTGCGTGGCGATGTCTTGCCACAATACCTCGAATTCATCCATCAAACCCGCAAAAGATTGTTGCTCAGCCTTTCGTCGAGCTTTGTCAATGGCATCCTGTGTACCCCAAAAGGTCGAGCGTTTGCGCTCCGTCGCCGTGGACTCTGCTGTGCCGTAGACGAACCCGGTGCGCACATCAAACAACACGGCAGATGCGGTGGTGGTTACCTTGGCCTTTTTGTTTGGCAAAAACCCCAGCGCAATCACCTGCAGTGGCCCCACCTCTGTTCGATCCACGTGAAATCGCGTGTCCATGGTGTACACCAAGAGCATGTCTGTCTGCAAAGAGGCGGCTGCCCGGCGAAGTTCCCTGACTGACTTAAGTTCTTCTGGCAACATCAGTCGATTGAGTGGTGCTATGCCGGCCACCTTTGGCAACGCCGAAAGTCGATTCAAATGTTCTTCCTTGGCTTTGTCTTGAGTGGAAACAACACAGTACTTACCTCGTCCGTAGCAAACTTGACCAAAAGCGTAATACCCAGCCCCCTGGGCCTGAGCCACTGCGATTCGGGCCGGAAATGATGCCGCTGGCGCACGCTTCATAACCGTTGCTATGTCGTAATCCAGCGAAACCCCAGCCAAGTCTGCAACGTTCACTCCCGCACTCGGCGTGCGATAGCTGGTGGCGCAGCCCGAGAGGACCGCCAATATACTGAAACAACAGATACTTCTGAACATAAACCACTCCCAAAATTGTCGGAATAGTCTATAAAGGGGAGAAACCCTGCAAAAAGTTCAGAATTTCTTAGAAGATGATTGGTAACGAAACAATAGCAGTGTGTCCTGCTCTGGCGTTTGCACCTCACCTAAATGATGGAAGTTTAGTCTTTCGAGGAGTCGAATAGACGGCGTGTTGGTCGGCAATGCGGCTGCATCAATGGCGGTGAATCGAAATGTATTGAGCCCATATTCCAAAACCCCATTGGCCATTTCGAAGGCCAACCCAATGCCGGAAAACTCCGGTAGTAATGCAAACCCTAAATCTGGGAATTCGAGATAAGGTCTTTGTAAGAACCCTACCACTCCAACGGGTGTGCTGTTCTTGTCTCTAGCCACGTAGTATCCAAATCCGTGTTCCTTTTGTGACTTAAGATAGCCTCTTTCCAAGAATGCCTTTGCTTCCTCTGGATTTCCCACACCACGGTCCCCAATATTCTTAAGCCAACCCGGAGTGTTTACCAGCTCGCAAACAAATTCCCCGTCATCCAGACTGATTGGAGCAATCGTCAGTCGCTCAGTAGTACACACAGAGCGTGGGTATTCGCTCATTGTTGTGCTAAGCACTCGTAGAAGTCAGCCCAGAAACACCGAATGGTGTCATCTGCCCAAGAAGCACCGGTTCGATCCTTGAGAACTCCAACTCTCTAACCCGTGCCATGCGTTGCCAAAGAATTTCATGGCCTTTACTAAAACGCACCGACTTCACACGTTTTAGAAACAACTCTCGCTCGGTGTTCGTGGCTTCCCTCAACTGCCCGGCTTTGCCATACAGTCTTACGGCCGGCCGTGTCTCAAAACGACCCCCTATCAGTGACTTCAACCAAAACCAACGACTGCTATTTACCGCCAATACACAAACCTCATTATTGGTCTCTATGTTCTTTGGCAAGTTTCTCGTGAATTCCTCAAAATAAAACCCTCGTCCAGGCTCTCCCAATATCAGGGAGCCGATAGGGGTAACGTGGGGTTGGTTCTGCTCATTAACCGAAGCGATAGCGAAATGCATGGAAGATCTAAAGGAAGCTTTGAAAAGGTTTTTCACTTCATCCCAATGCTCGACAACGTCCATCGTCTTCTCCAAATATCCACAATCGTCGGTATTTCTATCATTCAATTTTTTTAGACGCAAACCCCAAAAAGCACTCAGCTGCACTTTTTTACCCTGTGAAACAGGACTTGTATGGTGCGTGGCGATAATACTTTGGGCGATCATCTAAACGGACGTGTAGCCAAGGCACACCACCGCCCGCGGTATTGAGCCACACGGGTTTGTCCGATAATCGATCTTTCATGGTGACTCCCACCTGACGCCAAAGCGCAACGTTTTCTTCGTCAGAGGCGGATCGCGTGAACTGCGCTAAGTGACTAAAGGAATCCTTGGTCGACTCTGGCACCGGAACAACCAACAAAGCATCATTTCCTAAATTCGGAAACGTAACAACACTAGATGACGTCTTGAAGTACTCAGCGAATTCTCGTTGACTAGCAGGTACGTCAATCTCTGGTGCATAGACAATGACAAACTCAAAACCTTCATCGGCTAGGCCAGCTGTTAACCCAGGCGTTTCCCAACGAAACACAGTGAAGGGTACCGATCGCAGCAGTGAGGCATAGAATAAGACAAACGTTTTTTTCGTTTCCCAAAGGTCAAAAACTTGGGCATTAGTGAGTGAGTCTTTATCTTGGAACAGACGATACCGAATAACCGATTCACTCAGTAACTCATGCTCTTCGGTGTATTCCATTCTCTAACCCAGAAGGAAGGACAGCCGCTCATCCGCTTTGGACGCGGCGATTTCAAACAACTCATGGTCCACCACATTTTCCCCGACGAATGGATCCTGCTTGACTCTTTCCTCTAATTCCTCGCGGGAAATATTGTGGGCGATAATGGCACCTCCAAGCCCAGGTTGTAAACTCCCGGCCAGATAGAACGTCCCGTCATCAAATCCTTGCTGAAGCCAGGCCTTATGCGCTTCTAAATGTTGCGCTGATTGCTCTTTGTTATCGAAAAATTTCAGTAGTACGACGAACACAAGTACCTCCTAACGTTCTCTATGAAGCATAGAGCATTCAACGCGGACTTTAACCAACAGCTGGCAACCTAGTT
>JBCCFQ010000591.1:0-3226 GCA_039029655.1 Pseudomonadota bacterium
CACGAACCACCCAAACCAGAAACGTTGGCGAACATAGTATTCGGGCCGTTGTATCGCAGCGTGGAAAGTGAGTCCTCGGAAAGTCGCTTCGGCATGATGATTAACTTCGACTACGACTCTGCACAAATCCGAGCGCAGTCCTTACCGTTGTTAGACTCTGTCGGCGAAATGCTAAAACTGGACGAAGCTAAGGGTCGCGCTTTGGTTATTGAAGGACACGCCGACGCCACGGGCCCTTCTCACTACAACCTAGGCCTTTCTGAACGTCGAGCAGAAGCCATAAAAAAGTACCTCATGGGCAGTTTCGACATTCCCGAATCCCAGCTTGTAGCCATCGGTATGGGCGAAAGCGACCCTCATAACACCGAAGACCCCAACGCCGGCATCAATCGTCGCGTGGTATTTAAGCCGGTTCGATCAATCATCATCGAGTAATCATGTTGTCAACAACGAAAAAAGGATGGATCACCGGCGGATATAGCGATCTCGTGCTTGCCGGAGGTGTGTTACTCATCATGGGACTTATGGTGATGCGACTGCCCACATCGGTTATCGATGGTTTGGTGGCGGTAAACATCGCCATGGGTATCGGTCTGCTGCTCATCGCCATTTATGTGCCATCTCCAGTGATGTTCAACAGTTTCCCAAGTGTGCTGTTGATCTCCACTCTGTTTCGTTTAAGCCTCTCGGTAGCCACGACCCGACTCATCTTATTGGAGGCGGACGCCGGTAACATCATTCAGGCCTTTGGTAGCTTTGTGGCCGGTGGCAACCTGGTTGTGGGCATTGTGATTTTTGCCATCATCACCGTGATCCAGTTCATTGTGATTGCCAAGGGTGCAGAACGGGTTGCAGAAGTTTCCGCCCGTTTCACCCTCGATGCCATGCCCGGCAAACAAATGAGTATCGATTCCGATCTTCGTTCCGGACTCATTGAAAAAGAAGAAGCAAAACGTCGCCGCACCCTGTTAGAAAAAGAAAGCCAACTTAACGGTGCGTTGGACGGTGCCATGAAGTTCGTTAAGGGTGACGCCATCGCCAGTATCGTGATCGTGCTGATCAATTTGGTTGGTGGACTCACCATAGGTGTGATGCAGCGGGGCTTGGACTTTGGCACCGCGTTAAGTAGCTACTCCATTCTTACTATTGGTGACGGCATGGTTGCCCAAATTCCCGCTCTGTTGGGTGCCATGGCCGCGGGCTTAGTGGTGACGCGGACCACCAGTGACGAAGACAACTTAGGCGAAACCATCGGTAGGCAATTGGGGAGTCAACCCAAGGCTATCATGGTCACCGGGGTTATCTCTTTGTTGTTGGCGTTGGTTCCAGGTTTCCCCAGTAGCGTGTTTCTTTGTCTATCCGCGTTACTGTTTTTGGTGACCTACCAAAGTGCGCCCCAAAAACTAAACGTCTTGCTGGCCAAGGTTCGCGGTCAAACCCCAGTGGACGTCTTAGAAAATCCGAGTCCGGACGCTGGTGGCTTAAGCTTTTTCGCCGAACCCTTGGTGTTTGAGCTCCCGACCCGTTACGCCAATCGTCAAGTTGACATAGTTCGCATGCTCGACGAAACAAAGCAAATCATAAGCGATGAGCTGGGGGTACCCATGCCGGAACCGATTCTCAAATGGATTGGTGCAGAGAGTAAACCAAGAATACTCATCTACGAGATTGCCGTTGAACTGAAAGTTGAGGAGTTTGACGAGGCAGCGGACGAACTCGGGAACATAAGAATCTGTTTTGAGCGTAGTATGCGGCTCCACGCCGGCGAATTTCTAGGCGTACAAGAAGTGTCTGAAATCTTGGACTCTGCCACGCGGGCGTTTCCTGCCTTAGTAAGAGAAGTCACCAGACACGTGGCCAATCAGCAATTGGCCGATGTCCTGCGGCAATTGGTGCAGGAAAACATCCCCATTAGAAACCTAAGAGACATACTGCAAGCCCTGGCTGAATGGGGACCCAAAGAGAAAACCAGTGCGGGTTTAACGGAGTTCGCTCGGGTGGGCCTAAATCGTTACATCACCGCACGCTTCACCAAAGAAGATGGAAACATACACGCTGTGACTATCTCTCCCCAAACAGAGGCGGAACTTCGGGCCAGTCTAAAGGAAACCATTACCGGCGTGGTGTTAACACTGGCGCCGGATCAAGTTAACCGAATTCGGACAGATCTTATCAATGAGCTGAACAATACTGAATCAGATCCAGTGGTGCTCACCGCCATTGACCTACGTCGCCATGTTCGCAACATCATAAGCGTTCAGGCACCCATGACATCGGTTTTGTCTTTTCAAGAATTGTTGCCCACGGTGAGCGTCCTACCCGTTGCCGAGATAACCTCATGAAAAAGTTATTAGCTGTTGTATTGTCGATTGCCCTGATTCAAAGCGCTTTGGCCAAAGATATCCCTTGGCGACAAAGCACAGTCAGCATTCAGGCTCAAGAGCAGAGTTTGGGAGAGTTTCTCAAGGATTTTTTTAACTCCCAAGGACTAACAGTTTTGGTGAACAACAGTGTCCAGGGTCGCGTAAGCGGTCAATTCAACGCCGCACCCCGCAAGATTTTTGATCCATATAGGACGGTCAAAAAAGCTCCCTACAGCAATTACATCGAGAGCCAACGTATTAACTATACCGGCCTTATTGTTGATTACCGGCAAAAAATTTACTGCGGTTATCTCAACTCCTAATTCGAGCCAGCTTTCAAACGACACAGCCCCAAGAGAGAAATCACCATTAAAAATAGTAGGGAAACCTGTGGACCAATCGTACAGCGTTTCGTCGAATAGAGGAGACACGAAATTTGCATCCGGTTCGATGAGATTATCCGGCGAGGTCACTCCTGCTGCACGCGAACGATTATATCCATCCCTACTCTGCCGAAGAGGAGATTCACTACCATACCACGATGTATCTATCTCGACCTCGTTACTATCAGGCAAGGCAAACGGAATGGTCCCATAATACCATGCATACACTCCTCCATGGCTCATGCCTTCCTGGCTGAGATCAATATTATTTCCGGCTCCACCCGAATTCGCACTGGACATACAGTCTCCGATTGTAGACAATCCGTTTAAGTCGAAAATGTCTTCGTGAATGCTGCCCACGGTTTCATGCCAATTATTATCGAGGTAGCCTATATTCGACCAGCAAAGCACAGGCGCATATACACGACCGTTGACCTGACCGTCTTCGGCAGTCAATGGATCCGCTACATCATCGCCCAG
>JBCCFQ010000592.1:0-3213 GCA_039029655.1 Pseudomonadota bacterium
CATTAACACTCCAGGAAATCTACCAGCAAGCTCCTTTACCGGATGGCGTGCCGTTCCTAGATCAGATTGGGTTACTCAGAGAGACTCTGCGAGTAAGTGCACATGCCACCTGGGACCTACCTAATGATTACTCTCTAGATTTCGTCGCAGGTTTTAATGATCAGAAGGCGAATTTTATTCGAGACTTCGATCTCACTGCATTCCCTGGTGGTTTTTCGGGCGATCCACAAAGTCTCGAAGATACCAGCTTTGAACTGCGAATTACCTCACCCCAAGATAATCGCTATCGTTGGTTATTTGGTGTGAATTATTATGAGCAAGAGTTTACCTCTTCATTGACGGGTGGCACTTTTGCATTTGGTTGTTTTGGAGCGGTACCCGGTAATGACCTGTCACCTTGCGTGGCAAACGTCACCGGCGGGCCGGGAAACCTCCTCATTGGACCCTTCCCAAATGGTTTTGGCCAGTCTGACGAAGCTGAAGTATTGGGTATTTTCGCCGCGTTTGACTACGACATTACTGAACAACTGACGTTGACCTTGGAAGGACGGTATCAACAAGACACCGTCACCAAAGGTGGTGGTGCATCCGATGACGGGCTAACCGAGAATGCTTTGGAGATTGACTTTAACGAGTTTCTGCCTCGAGCCATTCTACGCTGGCAACCCAATGAATCGACCACGCTCTACTCAAGCTATGCCCTAGGCGTGGTTCCTGGCGATATCAACCAGCAGTTTTTAGATGCCGATGCCCAGGAACGGGCTCAGTACATAGCGGCGTTCCCAACCCTGGCGGAAAATCTACCTCAAGAAGAGCTTGATGCTATTGAGATCGGTTGGAAGCAAAGTTTGTTTGGCGGCGCCGGCTACTTGAACTTTGCTATGTTTTGGAATGAGTGGACCGGGATTAAAGGTCGCTCCTCGGTAGCGGTTAACGAAACCTGTACCGCCGCTGATGTAACCAGCGGCGCCCCCGGGTGTACCTTCGCTGGAGTCATCCCGGATCAATCAACTCGCATGATCGAAAACCCACAAACTGGCATGTTAGAGCCCTTCTTCAATGCCAGAAACGTCCTGCTAGACGGTGATGCCGATTTGTTCGGTTGGGAATTGGAAGTTGGTGGTCAAATTAGAGACGGTTGGACGGTAGATGCTAGTATTGCTCATGTTGATACAGAATATACCCGCTATATCTTCAACTTTGGTGAAGCCATCTTTGGTTTCTCTGATATGCGAGGCAATTCTGTACCTCGCGTACCTGAGTGGAGTGGTAACTTAAGCTCAACCTACAACTTCGAAATCAATTCGGAAATGTCTGGGTTTGTGCGAGCTGACATCAACTACTTCGGCCGTATGTTCACCGATGAAAGAAACCTCGCCTGGATCGATGACTATTTCATCACCAATGTTCGCGGCGGAATTCAAACAGAAAGCTATCGTGTTGAACTCTTTATCGACAATCTGTTTGATACCGATGCTTGGGCCAGCGGGGCTCGATTCTCAGATACCGCTTTCCCTGTAGACTTTGGCAACTTCTTTGTTCAACAGGGTGTAAACGTGGCTCCAAACGATCGACTTGAAGTGGGATTACGAGTTACCTTCGACTTCTAATTTTGCCAATTGATGTGGCTCGTTTATGCCCAGGACCGGCGCATAAGCGAGCCGCTGCAAAATGTGGCACCAGTATCCTCTCAGCACCCTAACGTGAGAACCGAGCGGCGTTTCGTCGCTAGCCCTTATGGACAAGTGCACATCCGCAGCGTGAACGCCACTTCCAAAGTCGACCACACAGAGTTGGTTTAGGAATGATACCAATGAACTTTCGCGTAGCACTGATACCACTCCTTATGCTTTGTTCTGTTGCACACGTCGCCAATGCCGACGACGCAACAAGCGAAGACTATGTAGGCATCTATATCAAACGGTCAGCTATTGTAGTGTCCGATTTGGAAAGAACCCTCACGCTTTGGCGCGACGTACTAGGCATGACCGTAGATAGCATGAGCAACGAGAATAAGGATTCCCTTGCCTACGATTTATTTAATGTGCCCAAGACCGCAACACTTCGATTTGCCACGTTAAACGCCGGACCTCAGGAACGGGCGTTTGGAATGCTGGAAATCTCTGGGATTGATATACCTCACCAATCTGGCGAAATACGTCGTACCGGGATTGTTGTCAACGCAAACGGGCGATGGGGTGAAATTAAGGCGTCCATAGAAGAAATGGGGTTAGAATTGCTGAGACAGAAAACCCTAGTCACCAGGGACCATCGCGTAGGCATCGAGACTGGCTTCATCGACTGGGACGGAAACTTAATTGTTGTCTACCAACTGCCTGCAGCGAAAAAGCCATAAGCTCCACTCCTTGCCGTTGTGACAGCTTAGGAGGTTAAACCAAATGACTTCCATCACCCTTTAACGCAGTCGAGTCAGGCTCGATAAACCTGAATCAACGCACCACTGCCGGGATGGCGAACCATAGCAATATCAGTTTGCCCTAGACTGGGAAACTCCGTTCTAGCTGGTTGTGAGAAAAATTCCACACCGAGATCCTTGCAGGCAGCCAATGCGCGGTCCATATCGGGCACACGAAACAACTGAGACAAATAACCTATGTTCGGTGCCGACGCCAAGGGAACCATGTCAGAGCAGTCGTAGTTCAAAGGTTTCACCAAGCACACTTTGCCAAACATGTGGGCACCCTGAACAAAGACGGTACGAGTTCGAGCATCTTCAGGTAGTCCCAGGAAATGGTTGGACTCAGGAGCGGTCAACTCCTTATCAATGGTTAGCCTCATATCCAAGACTTTTTCGTGGAACTCAACGGCGGCGTCTATGTCCCTGACAAAGTGCGCACTGGTGACCACAGGCGTAAACCCTTTCGACGTTCTTCCATACTGTTCCACGTATCCACGCATTTCAGCAATTAGACTGTCTGCCTTTAACGATTCTAGTTGTACGGGATTAATGGCAACGCCATCGGGACCGTCAAACACCACCTCGATGGGCTGACCCACCTGTTCGCCAAAGTCATGCTGAACCGGACTACTCCAAAAGTTGAAGCCACGGTCTGAAAAATAACGATGGTCTTCACGTATGTCTTGGGTATCGCTTGCGATGAAGTACTCCGTATATAGTTTCGAGCTCGAGCCATAAAACGTTCGCTCTAGCCAGCCGAGACTCGAATATAATTTCTTTGTGTCCCCGTCGAC
>JBCCFQ010000593.1:0-3207 GCA_039029655.1 Pseudomonadota bacterium
ATCCAATCAACCGGGCAATCTCGGTCCTCACAAATCGAAGACCTTGAGCACCGACTCGCCATGATCAACGACGGCTTGACGGATAGAGAGCGTCAGGTCTGTGCTAGGATCGTGCTGGGTATGACTTCCGACGGTATCGCGGCAGACCTGGGCGTGGGATCGCAGACAGTCCTTACCTATCGTAAGAGAGCCTATGCACGCCTAGACATCAGTAGCCAAAATGCCCTGTTCGCCCTTTGTCTAAACGCCAACCCAACATCCACTCGATTATGACTGATTCGAATGCCACTATTGTAAAACGCTACCTCGGTTGGATTGTTTTAGGCTTTATGTTGGCGATAATTGGCGTGCTGGTGTTTTTTAGTGCGCGTCATACACAACCCAGCGCGCCCACAACTCAAATCGACGTCAGTGAGGACAGCAACCTGGAAAATGCACCTAGCACTGTCCCCGATGCGATTGTTGATGCCCCAGTCACAATAGAACCTGAACCCACCGAGCCGTTACCCACTCTGGAAGAAAGTGATGCGACCTTGTTGCCGTTGCTTGAAAACAACCTGCCTCCCACCATTCTGGAAAGACACCTTGTGCGAGAAGACATTATCACGAAGTTCGTTATCACGGTGGACAACCTAGACCGATCCAAGGTCGCCTTGGACAAGCGTGTGTTCAAAGCCATTCCGGGCGAACCCTTTGTGTTAGAAAAGGGTGACCGAATAATGCTAAGCGAAGACAATTTCCTACGATACGATAACGTTGTACGAGCGTTGGATACCACCAATCTTGAACAACTGGTCGCGCTTTATGTTCGTCACTATCCATTGTTTCAACAGGCTTATGAACAACTCGGTTATCCCGATGAGCAATTTCATAGCCGACTGGTCCAAGTGCTGGATCACCTGCTATTGCCTATTGCTTTGTCGCAAGAGCCTGTCGAGCTGTTGAGGCCCAAGTCTTTGTATGAGTTTCGAGACCCGTCCCTTGAGTCTTTATCCGCGGGGCAAAAAATGTTGATACGCATGGGGGAGCAAAACGCAACTATCTCGCGAAAAAAGCTAGCGGAACTTCGAAGGTTGATTGCCGCGAACTAAACCGTTTTGATCCAGCGATGAACTCGCATCGGTGGAACATTAATCAGCTCAAGACTCTCACTGCCCCGCCCAAACACGGGTTCACTGAGTTTCTGGACTCTTCGACTGGCTTGGTATGCCACAAAACGTCCGCCGGGTTTCAGACAGGCGTGGATCGCTTTCACTATGGATTCGCCAAGATCCCATGGCATGGTAGAAAACGGGATACCAGAAACAACCACATCTGCATTTTCAAAACCATGGGCTTTAAGAATTTGACCAATGTCTGTGGCACTCCCCAACTGGGCTATGAGACGCGAATCTGGGATATTTGATACCAATTGTGTGAAACGTTCGTTCACATCAACTGCCAGCAGTCGCCCGTCGGCGGTCATACCTTCCAGCAAAGCCTGTGTCGTGCCACCCGTACCACAACCAAGCTCCACCACAACAGCCGCATTTTCAAGATCTGCTGCTGCCAGAATGCGTCTTTCCAAAAACGCGGAACTGGGAATGACGGAACCAATCTCCATCGGATGACGCAAAAACTCAAGAAAGAAAGTGAATGGTGCTTTTTTGCCCGTATCCGAACTCGCCTGATCCGTTTTTGGTATGACCGACTGACCCATCGTTTTTCCTTAAGACTTGCCCAGCATCATTTGCTTGAAGTCACAAAGGGTATCAAAGGCCATCTGGGATCGCGACAATTTTCTGGTGAATTGCCATTGGTCCTGCGACAATCTCCTTTTCCAACGAGAAACCATTGGTGGCAAAGTTTTTGCGAACAATACCTACGTCCTTCATAGGCTGTTTTCTGTATCTTGCCTTCACTGTCGTAACCATTTATCTCCTACAAAACCAGGTGGGTTGGCGCAGGACGCACGTGGTTGCTCATATTGTAGTGTTACTGCTTGGACTGAGCCTTGCGTTGTTTATCAAAACCTGGTCGCCGAAAAGGTGGAGTAAAGCCCTCTTTCTTAGCCTAATCACTCCATGGATTGCGTTACATATTTTTGCGGTAGCGGGGAGCTTGCTGTCCAATAGTTTTATCCATCAGAACATCTCCTTTGACATGTTGCTAAGCAATGGCGCCATTATCACGGACTTCCTACATCCGTTGCTTCTGATCTTGATGGTCTTATTACTGTTGGCTCTTTCATGGCTAATCGCAGACTCCCTTAACTGCCCATTCGCTAGACTCTCCACAGTGGCCAAGACGTGGGGGCCCATTGCTTTATTGGCCATATTGCTAGCCGTTATTACGTTGCGCATGTCACCGCTACATTTTTCCCAAGAGCCTATCGCAAATTTTTTCGGGTATCCGGGATTTGACGTACTGACCGGATCTTTCAAAGAACGCATTGAGCAAGAAGAACGACTCTCCGCAGAATACAGACCGAGGCGTCTTGAACAGCGTAGCAATGTCATTCTGGTCATGGTGGACTCTCTAAGCCCCTACCATTTGCCCGTTTTTGGGTATTCAAGAGATACAACACCGAATTTGGATCGTTTGCTGGCAGATACAGCCCATACGTCCGTCTATCAGGCTCGTTCTACCTGCTCGGACTCAATCTGCGGCATTGTATCCACCTTGACTTCGCGAAGTTTTTTGGACTTCGCGTCAGGCCGCGCCCTAAAACTTGGTGACGTTTTGCGGCAACAAGGCTACGGCGTCAACTTAATTCTCGCCAGTGACCACGACTATGACCCGCTACTTCGTTTCTTTTTTAAGGACAGCGCAGATTTTCGCTATGACCGAAACTCCACGCAAACCCGGCTTAATTCTGATGACATCATACTGGAGGGGTTACGAGAGTTACCCGACTTTGACGGAAAGCCTCAGTTTATTTACACATTCATGTTTTCAACTCATCAAGCAGGTGAAAAACGACCGGAATTCGTTCGCTTCGAACCCACCCCCGATGATGATACTGCCTATCGTACACAGCGCAGCTTGTCTTCATCCCATTCACAAGCAATAAGGAATGTTTATGACAACCGCGTCTTGCAGTGGGACCGATACTTCGCCGAGACTTGGGAGATACTCGAAGACAAAGGTTATCTCGACGACGCAATCATCGTCATAGTGGGCGACCACGGAGAAGCAACAGGCCAACATGGCTACTATGGTCATGGC
>JBCCFQ010000594.1:0-3207 GCA_039029655.1 Pseudomonadota bacterium
CGGCCATCCGCCAATGTGCTTATGGAAGCCCCCAAGTTTTTCAAGTTCTCTCTAATCCATCGGATTTCTCCGATCTAAAGTCATTGATGGCCAGCGCCACGGAACCTGCCGAGCGCTATCTGGTCAGTGTGGGGGTATCGCGCCCCTACCCTGCACAACACCTGGAAGCGTGGCTAAAGGCAGAACCCAACTCACCGGATGCTTTGCTCTGTTATGGCGCGCGACTATTGCAATATTCTTGGTCTACTAGAGGGTACAGCCGAGGGCATGAGATCAGCGAAGGAAGCGCCAAGCTGTTTTTTGAAAGCCTGAAACAAACAAAAGAAGTACTCATGCGATGCACCGAGGTGGCACCAGAGGATCCCACCCCCTGGGCATACCTCATCATGGCGTCAACTTGGCATACTGACGATATTGAGACCCGCTCAGTTTACTTTCAGGAAGCCACCAAACGAGATCCAAACAACTGGCCCGCCCATATGCACATGACTGTGGCCTTGTCCGAAAAATGGGGTGGCGACAACGAAGACATGAAGCATTTCGCCGAAGGTGTGGCTCGTGATGCGGACGAGGGCTCTGACTTACCCATTGTGTTGTTAAAGTCCTACATTGAGTACTGGAAGTATCTGGACACTTTCAAGGAACAACATCAACAAGCCGAGGAGTTTTTGAACTTTGAATGGATACAGGAGAGAGCTCAAGATGCCTACAATAAGTCTCTGGGCTCCCCACAACATGTAGACACATCCACCTCCATTTTTGCCAGATATAATGCCAGTTCGTGGTTTTGGATCGTGAGAAATAAAGACTATCTCAAGAAAGAATTAGACATACTGGGCAACAAAATTGAGGATATTCATTGGCGCTGGGCAGGATCAGAAGGACACTTGGATCACGCCAGGGACTGGGCCGGCTCTGACCCAGGATTTTGATTCCTTACAAACAGGACGTACTGTGGTATGACTGACAAAGAGTCACCTTCCATTACTGGTCGATGCTATTGCGGCCAAATCACCATTGCGGCCACCAAAACACCTCAGGCGATTACCTATTGCCACTGCGAGGACTGTCGGCGAACCACTGGATCACCGGTCGCTGTTTTTGCGGCGTTTGCCGATGCGGATTTGACTCTAACGCCAAATGAGGGCCAGAAGGTCAGCGTGACGCCGGGGGTCACCCGATCATTTTGCAGCAACTGCGGTACGCCGTTAACGGGCCGCTACGACTATCTACCAGGAATGGTATATGTTGGCGTTGCCGTGCTCGATCAAGCAGACGAGCTAGAACCACAACTGCACGCTCACGAAAGCCAACGCTTGCCTTGGCTACATATTCAAGACAACCTGGAGAGATTCCCCAACTCAGCCCGATCCAAACTGAAGTCAGCAAACAAGTCTTAAGGGCGTCGGCTAGTAGGTGGCTTCACACACCATCACTAAAGGAGTAGTCAGAGATGAAACAGATTGTCCTAAGTTTACTAATCGTTTATATCGCGTGATTCGCCCCGTTTCCGACATTGAGTGGGCAACTCAGTTTTACTCTCACGTTCTGAAGAACCCTGGTGAGCGGATATCAGAACTTCGACAATACTTTCGCTCCGGGGAAACCATCTTGGCGTGCTACGACCCGGTCGCGGATGGGGATGGAGATGAAACTACGCTTTTTTTGGGGAATGGCAGCTAACGGATTGTAGGAATCCGACTGGAGAATTTATGATCAGAGGTGAATGCAACTGTGGTGAAATTGCCTTTGAGGTCACAGCAGACACGTCAGACGTGTTTGTGTGTCATTGCTCTATCTGCCGCAAATTCACCGGCAGCAATGGGATTGCGGTGGTTATTGTGAGTGCCAAGGATTTCCAATGGACACAGGGTGAGTCGTTGATTACAACCTGGCGAAAACCCGGGCATGACTGGCAAGTATGGTTTTGTAAACAATGTGGATCGACCTTACCGGGCAAAAATGACGAGACCCAGCGATTCATCCCCGCCGGTTCGATCACTGAAGGAGCAAACACCCTAAAGGTAGCCCACCACATTCACGTGGACTCGAAAGCGACGTGGCACGAGATCGGTGATCGTGGCCAGCAACATCCAAATGGGTTTAATCTGGGGAGCTGACGTCATAAACGACGCCTCAAACCATGAGGACGCAACAATGACAAGAAAAACATGGAACTGGATCGTGGTGCTTGTAGTGTCCATAATGATTCTTGCGCTCATGGTGTATATGCACTTGGTAGATCCGGCACGCCTAACCACTGAGCCGGCATTTTCTGGCTTGAGTAGAACTTATTTTTCCACCAACGCACTTTGGTCTGACAAGGACCCCGCCGTCGCATTGCAGTTCGATCGTCGTTACGAATATCTTGGTGGGCAACGTTTTGAGCTTTATGGATCCGCCGAGGTGGAACAGCACTTTTTTGTCGAGCGATACGACGACAAACGGATCAAAGGTTTTTTTTGGCTTCAATTTGAAGGATTTTTGCCCAGCAACGATTTTAGCTACGATTACTCCAGCTCTCCCTCTATGACCCAGATTGATGGTTTTGAGTTCTTCACCGATACCGCCGTGGGAAAACTCAGCCCAATTTTTACCCGCGGCAAACCGGGTACCGACGGCTATCTAGCCAGGAGTTTTATCTATGACCAAGGTCTTAGACTGCCCGAGGAATACACCTATGCTCGACTAGTTCATATCCCGGATGAAGCACAACGAAAGGAACTTTTGATCATCTTTATGGACGACTTGGCGCCTCTGGGGCTAAGCAGTGACGATCTTGGACCTGGAGGGGACCAGGAGACACAGTGGCAAAGCATCGAGCAGGCTCACTTGAACAAAATTAAACAAGTGCTAACACTCAAGGCCATACAGAGACCTTGAGTTAAACAACATAAAAGACACGGAGACCCAATATGAATCACATCCGCTTCCTTTGCCTCGGTTTTCTTTTGTCTACAGTTTGTAACGGGGTGCTAGCACAAACCCGAGCTGACGAAGCTTGGTGGCCGTCACAGTGGGGACCCGACGACGAAAAAGGTGCCACCAATCGCATTACGCCAGAGAAAGTATTAGAAGCCACCAAACTGATAAAGAAAGGCCAAATCTATGAATTGGGTCGAGTGTATGAAGCGGGCATGCCGTTGTTTCCCGGACGTCACTACAGTCTTACGATTCCCGGCTCTCCCACCGGTGGGCCGGCGGGCC
>JBCCFQ010000595.1:0-3204 GCA_039029655.1 Pseudomonadota bacterium
CATGAAGAGCACGCGGCCGTAGTCGCTGAGGCCGTCGGCGAACGTGCAGTCGTAGCTGTGTCCGGGCGTCCAGGGATCCTTCCAGTGGCCGAGATTGATTGTGCCGTTGGCAAAAAGTACACCGCCTTAAGTGTTCACAAAGCGATGATGCGAGCGGGTCAACCTTCAAGATTCAGAGCCACAGGCCAAACTGGCATAATGATTTCTGGAGAGGGCATCCCTATCGACGCGGTGGTCTCCGATTTTGTTTCCGGTGCCGCAGAACTACTCAGTCCTGATACACCGGAAGATCACTGGTCTGTCATTGAAGGCCAAGGTAGTTTGTTTCATCCTGGTTATGCCAGCGTCACACTAGGGCTACTCCATGGTTCCCAACCCGATGCCTTTGTCGTCTGCCATAACCCAATGCAAACCCATCTGGGTGAGTGGCCGGACTATCCAGTACCAACAATCACCGAGTGTATTGAGCACACACTAATGAGTGGCAAGCTCACCAATCCAAACATTCGTTGTGTCGGTGTGAGTATCAATACCTCTCAGATGAACAAACAAGACAAACTGCCCTATCTTGCAAAAGTAACCGCAGAAACAGGTCTGCCTTGTGTAGACCCGATACTACAAGGTGCAGAACCTATAATCGAAGGATTACTCAATGGGTAATTTCACCCTAACAGCAGCCATGGAGTCATGGCCGTTAAAAACACCATTTCGCATATCGAGAGAAAGCTATACGCACTCGGAGTGCTTGGTGGTGACGTTGACCCAAGGCGAGCATACGGGACGCGGCGAAGCTCAAGGAGTAGATTATGAAGGTGAAACACCCGACAGCATGCTGGCTCAAGTGGATTCCGTTCGGCATGCCATGGAGAACGGAATGTCACGGACAGACCTGCAAGCGGCATTGCCATTAGGCGGCGCCCGCAATGCATTAGATTGCGCACTGTGGGATCTTGAAGCTAAACAATCAGGCAAAAGCATATGGGAACTACTTGGTCATAAACCAAAACCAGTTAAGACAGTGTTCACCATTGGCTTGGAAGACACCCCGGAGGCTATGGCGCAAAAAGCTACGGATGCGTCACAGTTCCCTGTGTTGAAGATCAAACTCAGCGAGGACCGCCCCATTGAGAACCTGGCCGCCATACGAAAAGCACGACCAGATGCACGTCTTATTGTGGACGTTAATCAAGGATGGAGTTTTGTTGAGTTAAATGACATGTTACCTCGCTTATTAGAGGTAGCCTTGGACTTGCTAGAGCAACCGTTAGAAAAAACCGCTGACGACGACCTGATTGGATTTCAGTCCCCTATTCTTCTAGCCGCCGATGAATCCTGCTTGGACTCTAAAGACTTAGCACATGCCGCAGCTCGATACGATGTGATCAATATCAAACTGGATAAGACCGGTGGATTAACCGAAGCACTTAAATTGGCCCACCAAGCAAAGGCCCTGGGCAAGAAATTGATGGTTGGAAACAACGTCGGCACCTCATTGAGTATGGCCCCCGCCTTCGTCATCGCGCAATACTGCGATTTCGTTGATCTTGATGGACCGTTACTTTTGAGCAAAGACAGAGAGCACGGGATTCGATATGAGGGACCGGTGGTGAATGTGTTTGGCAGGGAGCTTTGGGGATGATTGGGCTTTCAGGCTTCAGACCCCGCACCTCAGACGCCTCTCGAATAACCGATAGCAACACGCCAACCTCGACCTGTCTGGAGACCTGAGGCCTGAAGCCAGAAGTCAGAAAAATTAGAGATAACGTCGAAAACAGTCTCTTGAAACTTGAAACTTGCTACTAACCCGCTATTCCAACGTATACACCTTCTTTTTCGCCAGTTGCGGAAAATCCCTCCCAAGCCACCGGTACAACGTAAAACACATCATAAACAAAACCGGCAGCGCAAATAGCGAGGTAACAACTGTCATTGATTGAACGGTTTCTTCCATGCTATCCGTTTTGGCGCCTGTAACCATCAGCCCCACCGCCACAAGTCCCAAACCAGAAGCCCAGGCCAAACGGTTGAACTTGTTGGGCTCTTCGTCACCGGGTAAGTTTTTGGTGCAAATACTGGCCAGCACATACGCCGCAGAATCAAATGTGGTGGCGTAAAACACAATGGACAAAATGGTTGTTACGGCTAGGATAACCCCAGGTGCTGGGAGTGTCCCGATCACCTTGGCAACCAATGGGCCCATACCTTCATTATTAATAATCGATATAGCGTCCAGTAGCCCGTTGCCTTCCAGATGTAATACATAGGCGCCCGCAATACTTAAAAAGGTAAAGGTGCCTAAGCAGCCATAGCCAATCACACCAAAGACCACTTGTCTTATGGTCCGGCCTCTGGAAATTCGGGCAAAGAACAATCCCATCATTGGCGCATACGCGAACCACCACGCCCAATAAAATATCGTCCAAGCCTGGGGGAAACCTTCTCTGGCGATGGGGTCTGTCCAGAAACTGATTCGAATAATTTGATCCAGGAATAATCCAAGACTATTCGTTGATAAGGACAAGATATAAACGGTTGGCCCCAACACTACGATAAAGATCATGACAAAAAACATCATGCCTAAATTGAGGTCAGCCAGGACCTTGATCCCTTTTTTCAATCCTAAATAGGCGCTGGTACCAAAGATGGCAGTCCACCCGATGATGACATAGATTTTTAGGCTGAGGGTGTCAGCAAACCCCTGCCACTCCACGAGCAGAGAAGAAACCAGTGGCACACCAAATCCAATGGATGTGGCGACCCCACCGACGATACTGATCACAACCAAAATGTCTATCACCGTTTTGGTCACTTCTTTACCCTTATTAGGGATCGCCTCTTCGCAGGAGTCGCTAATCCGTAAACTGCGTGCTTTACGCACATAAAGCATGTAAGCAATTGGAATAGACGGCAAACAATACATTGCCCATGGCGCCAAACTCCAATGGAAGATTGGATACATGTGTGCGAATTCGAAAGCTATGGCGCTACCCTTCTCCAATCCTAAGGGCGGGGTTTGTACGTAAAAAATCGGTTCCGCAAACCCCCACGCAATCAGACTTGCGCCCATGCTGGCGGTGAACATCATGGCGGTCCAGCTGACATCGGAATACTCGGGCTTTTCCTCTGCCGAGCCAAACTTCACCTGTCCGTATCGACCAAATGCGAGCCAGGCGGCAAAGCCTAACGGCATCACACCAGTTAAGA
>JBCCFQ010000596.1:0-3203 GCA_039029655.1 Pseudomonadota bacterium
GCGTTTAAAGAAATAGGTGCCATGATTGGTCACGGCGGGCTGGTGGTGTTTGACGATCAAGCGGATATGGGCGAACTCGCCCGGTTTTCTATGGAGTTTTGTGCCATTGAATCTTGCGGCAAATGCACCCCTTGCCGAATTGGTGCAGTGCGGGGTACAGAAGTGATAGATCGCATCCGAAATGGGGATAATCGTGACCAAAATCGGCAACTCCTGCGGGAGTTGTGCGATACCATGGTAGTAGGATCCCTGTGCGCCTTGGGAGGGATGGCGCCCTTTCCGGTGATAAGTGTTTTGGATCACTTCCCGGAAGATTTGTAAGAGGTTTTTGTCATGACCAGTAAACCCGTAGTCAAAACGTGGAAACCCTATCAAAGGGCACATGATCTGGGTACCCCAGAATCCCAATCCAGCGAAATGGTTTCACTCACCATCGATGGCAAACCCGTTGAGGTACCCACTGGCACATCGGTTATGCGAGCCGCTGCGATGGCTGGCGTCAGCGTGCCAAAACTCTGTGCCACCGACTCACTGGAGCCGTTTGGTTCTTGTCGCTTGTGCTTAGTAGAAATCGAGGGTCGGCCTGGTCTACCTGCATCTTGCACCACGCAAGTGGAACAGGGGATGCACGTAACGACTCAAAATGATCGGGTTGCGGCTGTGCGCCGCAACGTCATGGAACTCTATATTTCTGACCACCCGCTTGATTGCTTAACTTGTCCTACCAATGGCGATTGCGAACTACAAGACATGGCGGGGGCCGTGGGCTTACGGGACGTACGCTACGGATACCAAGGCGAGAATCACCTGGATGCCACAAAGGATGAATCCAATCCCTACTTCACCTTCGATCCCAGCAAGTGCATCGTTTGTTCACGCTGTGTACGAGCCTGCGATGAGGTTCAAGGAACCTTCGCACTGACCATCGACGGCCGCGGCTTTGCCTCGAAAGTCTCCGCCAGCGAAGACCAAGATTTTTTGGATTCTGAGTGTGTGTCTTGTGGTGCCTGTGTGCAGGCATGTCCAACAGCGACGCTGACAGAGAAGTCGCTGATTCGAATGGGTCAACCTGAACATAGTGTCGTCACCACCTGCGCCTACTGCGGCGTGGGTTGCTCCTTCCGTGCCGAGATGAAAGGCAGCGAAGTGGTTCGAATGGTGCCAAACAAAGATGGTCACGCTAATCACGGTCACTCTTGTGTGAAGGGAAGATTTTCCTTTGGCTACGCAACTCACCCTGATCGAATTACAAAACCCATGATTCGGGACTCAATTCACGAGCCATGGAAGGAAGTGGATTGGGAGGAAGCCATTGGCTTCGCGGCGAGACGTCTAAAAGAAATTCAGGAAAAATACGGTAAACGTTCAATTGGTGGCATCACCTCTTCACGTTGCACCAATGAAGAAACCTATTTGGTTCAAAAATTGGTACGCGCCGCATTTGGCAATAACAATGTGGATACCTGCGCTCGCGTGTGTCACTCACCCACGGGCTACGGACTAAAAACGACTCTGGGAGAGTCCGCCGGAACACAACGGTTTGACTCTGTTATGAAAGCAGATTGCATCATTGTCATCGGTGCGAATCCCACCGAGGCTCACCCTGTTTTTGCTTCGCAAATGAAACGCAGGCTACGACAAGGCGCCAATCTGATTGTGATCGACCCTCGAGCCATTGGTTTGGTTCGCTCGCCGAACATCAAAGCCGACCATCATCTGCAACTTCAACCTGGTACTAACGTTGCGGTGATCAACGCGCTGGCGCACGTTATTGTTACGGAAGGATTGGAAGACAAACGGTTTATCGATAGCCGCTGCGAAAAAGAGGCTTACGACACATGGCGAGACTTTATTGCGATGGACGAAAACTCACCGGAAACCATGGAATCAGTGACCGGCGTACCCGCACAAGAAATTCGACAGGCTGCGCGTCTTTACGCCGCCGCAGGCAATGGCGCCGTCTACTATGGATTGGGCGTCACTGAGCACAGTCAAGGCTCTACCATGGTCATGGGCATCGCCAACCTAGCCATGGCTACGGGCAATCTTGGCCGGGAAGGCACAGGCGTAAATCCCTTACGCGGACAAAACAATGTTCAGGGGTCCTGCGACATGGGTTCCTTTCCCCATGAGCTACCAGGGTACCGACACGTATCGGATCCAGCCGTTCGACAATTGTTTGAAGACAACTGGGGTGTTGAATTGCTACCGGATCCCGGCTATCGCATTCCCAACATGTTTGACGCAGCAATAAGCGGAGACTTCAAGGCACTCTATGTCCAGGGTGAGGACGTTGCACAATCAGATCCAGACACTCAGCACGTAGAAACGGCGCTGTCTTCTTTAGAATGCATGATTGTTCAAGACATTTTCTTAAACGAAACCGCTAAATTTGCCCACGTTTTTTTGCCTGGCTCCTCCTTCCTTGAGAAAAACGGCACTTTCACTAATGCCGAGCGGCGTATATCTCCGGTCCGAAAAGTCATGAGCCCTTTGGCCGGCAAAGAGGACTGGGAAGTCACCATGGACCTGGCGAACGCTATGGGCTATGAGATGCACTATCAGCATCCCGAAGAAATCATGGCAGAGATCGCGGCGTTGACGCCGACTTTCACTGGTGTGACCTACCAGAAACTAGAGCAGCAAGGCAGTATCCAGTGGCCTTGCAACGACAATGCACCGACGGGAACACCCACCATGCACGTGGGTGAGTTCGTTAGAGGTAAAGGATTCTTTGCCCCCACGCCCTACGTCGCCACCGAAGAGCGCACGACCCGCAAATACCCGCTGTTGCTAACAACAGGGCGTATTCTTTCTCAGTACAATGTCGGCGCTCAAACACGACGCACGTCTAATTCTAGTTGGCATGACGAAGACCGACTGGAGATTCATCCAGAGGATGCTGAACTCAGAGGCATTAAAGATGGTACTTGGGTGGGCCTAAAAAGCCGAGCCGGGGAAACGGTATTGCGAGCCGACATCACGGATCGGGTACAGCCCGGCGTGGTATACACCACTTTCCATCACCCTGAGTCAGGCGCAAACGTTGTCACCACGGACAACTCCGACTGGGCCACCAATTGTCCTGAGTACAAAGTAACCGCCGTACAAGCTTACCCGGTCAGTGAACCATCACAGTGGCAGAAACGCTTTACCGCCTTTGACAAGAAGCAGCAGGAATTGCTTGCACAAGCGCAATCGGA
>JBCCFQ010000597.1:0-3200 GCA_039029655.1 Pseudomonadota bacterium
CCCATTTCATCGGCGATGATTTGCGGCACACTGGTGACAATGCCTTGGCCCATCTCCGCCCGCTGGCAAACAATGGTCAAATCACCATTGTCGTCGAGACTGACAAAGTGTCCTAGCTGACTTCGATCATCGACCACCGATCCCTTGGACACGGCAATTCTTGGCAGAGTCCCCAGCATAAAGCTTCCGCCAACCACTCCGGTGAGTTGAAGAAACTGCCGCCGATTCAGTCTGGAAACTTTCATGACTTCGCCTCCTCACGCATAACCGACGCCGCTTGTTTTATGGCCGCCTTGATTCGAGGGTAGGTTCCGCAGCGACAGATATTGCCCTGCATACTTCGCACAATATCCTCGTCGGTAGGATTGTTGTTTCGATTTAGGAGTGCCACGGCACTCATCATCTGTCCACTTTGGCAATAACCACACTGAGGAACTTTGTTATCCACCCACGCTTGTTGCACGGGGTGTAAGCGCTCCGCTGCCAAACCCTCAACGGTTGTCAGTTTTTTCCCATCAGCCACTGAGATAGGTGTCAGGCAAGACCGAATCGGAACCCCATCAAGATGGATGGTACAAGCGCCGCATTGGCCCACACCGCAACCAAACTTGGTGCCGGTTAGTCCAAGTAAGTCTCTTAGCACGTAAAGAATAGGCATCGCCGGATCGGCATCCACTTCGTGACTTTTGTTGTTGATGGTGACTTCCATTGATGGGCGCTCGCTTAAGAATCCGCCACCGATTTTAATACTAAATCACGAGGGCTTCAGCGCCCGCTCTGGATTTGCACGCCAAACGTCGGTGTGTCGTTGCAATGTTGGGTTAAAACGAGATAGAACTGGCTTAGTACTAACGTTGTAGATCAGAGACCCCCCGCTCGATGGCGAAGGCGCAATCAGGTGCGAGGCCTTGCACCACCTCGGATGCAGGCACAATGTCGTGGATACCATCCACCCCTGATTGACGGTCTCCCTATCCGTTCTTTTTTGATGGCGATTTCCCGACTTGTGAAGTTGCTGGCCTTTATGAAAGGGAACCCCCGGAAGTCCGAAATATACGACAAACTACTCAGACATGATGGTTCGGACCTGTCTATCCGGTGCGCCGAAACCATTCAATCCACCTGACTTCGCATTGGTCAACCACTCTTCATCAAATTGGCGCCACAAATTCTCTCTGGGATCATGAGAATGCGAAACAGGCAATAGCCTCAACTCTTTCTGTGCCGAGGCAAGATGATTAAATATGGCCAGGACGGTCCTTGAGGGCACGACATCATCATCAAGACCCACGCCCATGAGAATGGGTTTTGAAATTCTTGCAGCGAAATGCATGGATTCGAAATAGCTCAGGGTCTCCACCACTCGACCTTCAAGTGCCGGATGGTGATGGAGGAATTCGTTCAATTCCTTTGTCGATCCGGCCAGCGACACCCTGCGCCGTTCACTATGCCAGCCTAACGTGGGTTGCCCTACGACGATTAGATCCGGGTGTTGGCTTAGTGCCCCCGCCATGGTGGCCATGGCGCCGCCAAAGCTGAAACCGTAAAGAACCGTTTTAGTGATAGCATCGCCAAACAGTGTTCGTGATGCTTCAAGGGCTTGGATCAAATCGCACACGGCGCCACGAAGGATACTGCTGTGCTGGGATTCTAGGCCAGTCAGGACATAACCGTCTTCATGCACCGGAAACTCTGATCGACCAAACCCCCTTAGATCTAATCCCATTACATGAAACCCTTTTGCCGCCCATTCGTCCATCACACAATACTGATCGTTGTAACCGTGGGTATGAACGATGAGTGGTGCAGTGTTGGGTTGGCGAATCAGGTAACCCAAAATTTTCACATTGTCCAAGGAGGTGAAGGCGATCTCTGTAAACTCAGTGCCACCAACTGATGCGGGATCGTAGGCGATCGGTGAGGGGTCAACCTTAGAAAGGTCTGCCATGGTTTCATCCCAAAACCTCTGGAACCCGACTGGCTCGGTCCTTAAGGGGGCAAAACTTTGGATGGTGCTAAAAGACATGTAGGCTAAGGCTTGAGATTTGAAGTTTTAGTTATGGAAAAAGAACAACTACTGAATTCTTTGGCAAATCACAGCGTATGGCAAGGATTTCCTCGCGGCCGCCTGATTCCACTGGTGGAGTCAGGTGAGATCGTCATTGTGAATGCCGGAACAACTTTGTTTGAGCAATACCATCCAGCCAAGCAGTTTTTCTTATTAGGCGAAGGGTGCTTGAGTCACTCCGGCATGGCCGCGAAACGAGGCGCCCAGATTCCTTTTGGACCAATCTCCGCACCCTTGGCGGCCATCGGGTGGAGTGGTTTTTTGCAAACTCAACGCTTCGGAACCACAGTGACTGCGGACACGGACAGCCTGTTAGTCGCTTGGTCTCAAGACCGGCTGCGACGTTTGTTTTACGCGGACCCGGAATTGTCGGTTCGTCTGTTTCGTTTGATTCTTCACAGCGTTTGCAATCAATTTTATGACCTTCGCCGCAATAGACAAAGGGACAAATCCGTCGTCGCCCCTCCTCCGATGCTAAACACAACGAAGATTGCGACACCACCACTGACCGCCTCAGACTGTTTGCGTCAGTCTGCATTTTTTGGAAGGTTTCCAGACCAGCCTCTTGATCAACTTGCGGAATCCGCTCGACCAGAGTACTTTCCTGGCGGAAGCAAACTGGCGAAACAAGATGGAGACTTGGATGGTCCCATGGTACTCGTAAGCGGCAGTTGTCACGTTCTATTCGAAAAGCAGGGCCCGGACAAAACAGCTCACTACCATCCTTTCTCCCGGTTTCGCGAATCCATCGGCATCGTGGCGGGCATACCCACCATTGAAGGTGGCTACAAAGCAGAGGCTAGCGTTTACGCCACATCAGGCTGCTGGGTCTACCACATTCCGGCGGCTTCCATCGAAGCACTTCTAAAGTATGATCCAGAATTTGGACGTACATTCCTACAACGCCTCTTAGCCCGTGTCGCCGGCTTGATCGGCGCCGCACGCATAACACCTCATCTGGATGTCTCGGACCCGGAGCTAGAAACCATTGCAGATCTTATCGCCAATAGCCAAACGCGTCTGCCGGTGACATCAGCGATACATCAGATACCCCACTTGCTCGGTAACAAGCTGACCATTGGCACTGCAAATTCTCAGCTAGAAATTGCAGTGCCAATGGTGGCGCAAGGAC
>JBCCFQ010000598.1:0-3198 GCA_039029655.1 Pseudomonadota bacterium
CCGGTCATGACTTAATTGACATATCAGGTAATTGGACTACGACTTAAGGTACCGGTCATGACTTAATTGCCGTATCAGGTAATTGGACTAGGTTTAATAGAAAGGAAAGCGGGAGGCAAGAGAGGAGTTGATTAATTGAATTTTTGGATGAATCAGGATTCATTTCAGCTGATCACCACGGGCTTTGTTCAATAGTCAAAATGCCAACAACGGGACGAGACTCTAAAGGTTGAGACCCCCGTATAGTCAAAAAGTCAATTCTGGGACCAAAAAGTTCTCAAAGCCACCATTTCCCTGAGGGAAATGCTTCAACCGCGACAGGTAATCAATTGTGGCGGCATACTTCCTTTGCGTACGCATCAATGTATAAGACTCAGGGTTTGCTGGCATCGTATGTCTGAAACATCTGGTCCCAGCAATGGAAATCAAACAGTTAGTGAGAGCACGTGGGTTCCTGTGAACACATACGGATAGTGAGTGTTACGTGAGGTTGTTGCTTGCTCGATGTTGCTCACGAAGCTCCCCAGGATCAAAAAAGGAATGACACAATGAAATTACATGATGGCAAAATTTTTTCTCAAATCGATCCTTATTTTCAATGTTTGTTGGCGCGTCGGCATCGAGGTTTGACCAATCGCCATACCGCATCTACGGGAGCTGGTGAGCTTGCGGTGATCGCCCGGGTCAAGGATGTGGGTGAGTGGGAGCAAATCAGTGAAGTGCGCGCTGGTACCGTGATTGGCGACGGTGGAGATGGCACTAGCATTGTGACGGCTCGTATTCCACTGCAACGTGTGGAAGCGGTTCGTGGGACCGACGGGGTTGTGAGTCTAAAACCAGCTCGTAAACTTAGGCCTCTGTTGGATGCAACCGTGGCCGACACTCGGGCGAGAATCGATCTATTGCCTGGATCAACCGAGGGTGAGCAAGGTTCCGGCGTTGTGGTGGGTATCGTAGATTTTGGGGCGGACGTGATGCACCAGAATTTTCGTTTCAGTGATGGCACCACAAGAATCGAAGCAATCTGGGACCAAAATACTGCCCCCTCGGCTGATAGTCCCGAAGGGTTTGGTTACGGTACCTTATATACGCAAAGTGACATCAATATTGCATTACAAACTGCCGATCCCTATCAGGCGCTGGGATATGAGCCACCCCCTGATAATCCTTTTTTACCGCCGGGCACCCATGGGACTCATGTGATGGATATTGCGGCGGGTAATGGGGAAGGAAGCGGCTTACCGGGTGTTGCTCCTGAAGCCACGTTTATTTTCGTCGAACCGGCCGCCACAGACATTCCATGGAGTGGGCCTAATGTTGTGGGCGCTAACTTTGGGGACTCAGTTCAACTATTGGAGGCGATTAAGTTTGTTTTTGACCAGGCGGGTGAGCGACCTTGTGTGGTTAACTTGAGCCTGGGCACTAACGGTGGCCCCCATGATGGAACGAGCTTGGTAGAACAAGGTATTGATGCCTTAGTCAGTCAACAGCCAAACCGTGCTGTCGTTATTGCCGCTTCTAATTCTTTCGCGGACGGTATCCACGTTGAAGACAACGTAGCACAAGGCAGTAGTACGGATGTATTTTGGGAAGTTGTGGCAGGTGATACCACGGATAATGAAATTGAAATTTGGTATTCATCACAAGACAGCTACAACGTAGAGTTGATTGCTCCAAATGGCCAAAGTTTGGGTAGTATTGCGCTGGGTGCAAACGGTACGTTGCAATCTGATGCTGGTGAAACACTAATGTTTGTCAGTCATAGACAACAAGATCCAAACAATGGCGACAACACCATTGGTGTCTTTATGGAGTCGAGCTTGCCTCCGGGCCGTTGGATACTTCGGTTACACGGTGAGCAAGTGAACGATGGTCACTTCCACGGTTGGATTGAGCGAGATGATCGCGGACAATCCAGCTTCGCCCCGCCGCATAACAACACCCATACCCTAGGGTCTATTTCCACCGGGCACCATAGTATTGTGGTAGGTTCGTTCGATGCACATAAACCAAGTCGTCCATTGTCTTGGTTCTCAAGTGCAGGCCCGACGCGGGATGGCCGTCAAAAGCCGGAAGTCAGTGCGCCAGGCCATGATGTGTTTGCTGCCCATTCAAGAACCCTGAGCGGTGGCGTACGAAAATCGGGAACCAGTATGGCGGCACCAGCGGTGACGGGGGTGATAGCCCTGATGATGTCGGAAGCGTTAGCCCGGGGAATGGATTTGGATATTGCCACGATTCGCATGTTGATTAGCGAGTTAAATCAAAACAATCCACCGACTGGTGAGGGTTGGGATCCACGTTATGGATCAGGTAGGGTAGACGCAAGTGCTTTGATTCAAGCCATTATTGATCGTGACCAAGGTTAGGTGCATCCATGTTAGTCCGTCTCGCGTTTTGTATGGTCTTGGCGCTGAGTGGGTGTGATAATTCAAGCTCAGACCGACACAGCGAGAACGAAATGTCAGACCCCAATGATAAGATCGAGAGCTTAGGGTCATTAAAGGCTGAACCTCAGGAACAAACCAAGCTTCGCATGAAGTCCCAGAGAGCCGTAGAGGATGCCGAACCTTCCGATCTGCTTGTGGTTGCCATCAAAGTGGCAGAGGAAGACTACGTACCAAAGGGAGTGAAGCCAACGACACACATAAGCAAACACTTGTTTACGGCTCGGCTCACGTCGGAAACCATCAGATCGTTAGAACAAGATCCCCTGGTAGAGAACATTGAGGTTTCTCAGTCGCTACAGTCGTACGAAGAGGAGGACTAGCTGGGAATCAGGTACCGGTCATGACTTAATTGACCTATCAAGTAGGGAGATTCGGATTAGTAGAAGGGAACATTAGTAGGCAAGAATCAGGTACCGGTCATGACTTAATTGACCTATCAAGTAGGGAGATTCGGATTGGTAGAAGGGAACATTAGTAGGCAAGGATGCCTACAGCGCCTCGATTCCCTCTATTTCAGGGATTGCCTTTTCTAAGCTTTGTAGAAACGCCCGCAAGCGTTTTGTTTGGTATCTGTTCGGCAAGTAGGCCACATTGATGTCAAGAGCAGGTGCGTGCCAGTTAGGTAGTAAGTTAATCAAATCACCGGACGTTAAGTTTTTCGCCACAAACCAATGGGGCATCACTGCTGCTCCTAGCCCCATCAACACCGCCTCTTTAAGCGCAAAGATATTGTTAGTCTGCATGCGCA
>JBCCFQ010000599.1:0-3197 GCA_039029655.1 Pseudomonadota bacterium
ACCGCCAGCAAACCCAAAATCCAAAGTCCAACAATACCTAAGGGCAAATACAAAGGATGTAGGCGTTCTAATTCGAACTCTTGCGCTAAATAGAAATTCAACCCAATCGTCAAAGCTGCACCTAGAATAACGCCAAGCGTGGTTATTAGGTAGTTCTCTGTGAGGAAATACCGGACAATATCGAGTTTCCGTGCGCCAACTGCACGTCTGGTGCCAATTTGCTTGGTGCGTTGCCGGACCGTGAAGCTGGCCAAACCGATGATACCCAGCGTTGTTATAACGACTAAGAGAACAATGACGAATCCAAGAACGATTGCCATGGCTCGATCACGAGAATAGCTCCGGTCAACGATTTCAGAAAACGGTCGTACTCGCCTTACTATTCTGGAGTCACTGGACTGAGCAAGATCATTTTCGATGGTATCCACCAGTCCGGCGACATCTTCAGGTTCGGCCGAAACCATGAAACGAGAGAAATTTCCCATGGTCATCCCTGGAAATAAGACAACCTGCTCCAGACCGTCCCAGCTCACCCATGCTCCATGCATCTTTTCAATGACACCAATCACGGTGATGGGGTGACTAACGTCATCGAAAATACTCTTGCCCACGGCGTCAACACCCTCACCAAACAACTTTTCTTCCATCGCTTGGGTAATTATGGCCACGTCAGGAAAAACATTGCTGCCGTCAGGACGAATAAAAATATCCCCTTCATTGAAATTCCGGCCACGCACCAACTTCACGCCCAACGTCTCTAACGCATCGTTGTGCATAAAATAGTAGTTACCACCTTCACGTTGTGCATCCGGGTCGGATTCGCTTCGAAAACCCTCCGCACTACCACCCCCACTTACAGGCACTTGTTGTGTCCAGATGGCGCTTTTTACCCCGGGTATGTTTGCGAGCCTTTGTCGATCTTCCTTCAGAGAGGACTCATGATCATAATCGGCGGCAAAACCCATGGTTTCCAATACAATCAAGTTATCCACCTGCATGCCGCTATCCCTGCTAACAAACTCCATACGTTTAACGATGATAAAGGTTGCGTTCACCACAATTGCAAGTGTAAAAGCTACCTGGAGAGCAACCAGAACAGCACCGGTCTTGTTGCGCAACATCGCACTAATGATTGGTCTAATTTCCATGTTGCAAATCTCCTATTGGGTTTTCAGGTGGGTCGCAGGGGTAACCTGACAGATGCGCCAGGTAGGATACAAACCCGCCAATAAGCTTGAGACGATGGCAATACCTATTGCCGACAAAACCATAACCAGGTCCATTTGCACTAGGCGGTCAATACCATCCACTAATGTCCGGACACCAGCTAAGCCTAGGTAGGCCAGCCCTAGACCCAAGATGCCGCCAACAAACCCGATTAGACTCACTTCAACCAAGTGCTGGGTAATGATGGAGCTACGGCTAGCACCCAGTGCGCGCCTAAGACTGACAATGTTCGCCTTGCCGATAAACTTAGCCAATAACAATCCAATAGTGTTCAAAAGACACACCACCAGAAACATAAACGCGAGCCCAACGAGCACCGTGTTGTCATCTTGGACAACACGGCGAACGTCTAACCAGTCACCAACATTGGTCAAACGATTGTTCATGGGACGACCGAATCGACCTAGCTTCTTTTGCTCGGCAACGTAACCGTTTAGGAATGTTTGAAAAGCTTCCACTTCGCCGTCTGACTGCAACTCTGCCCAATATTGAATCCAGACACACTCGGTGTTTAGAAAGTCTTGGAAATTATTGACGGCTTCGTCTTTCCAACAATTGGTGTTACCCCACGAGTATATTTCGAGTTCCGGACCAACTCGGAACGGCACGAAAAGATCCTCAGAATCATCAAAAGCACCATTATTAACATCATAGAATTTTGGCGTTGGGTTCCACTCTTGAATAACCCCAACAACAGTGAAGTACTTGTCATCCAGCTTGATTTGACGACCGACACTGTTTTCTCCACCAAAGGTCTTTTCATTGGTCTCCTGACTCAATATGACTTGACGATCGGCATTTTCGTCGGCAATAGCGTCCCAGGGACCACCGTACAAGAACGGCACATCAAACATGGAAAAGAAATCTGCTTCGGTGAAACGAGCCACGACTAAAAAAGGTGCCACTTCGTCGTTATCTGGATCCACAGTAAATCCGCCCTTGTACATCGGCGAGTGTCTGGTCGGGATATCCGATTGCATCACCGCGATTGCATCGTTGTAGGTCAGTTCCCAAGGGGCTTGGTCCGGGACGTCATCCCGAAACGGCTCGTCCGGGTCCCACGAATCTAGTTGCACGGCGTGCAGTACATCGTCCTTGTGCAGTATCGGGTTGCCAGACATGGTGTAGTAGAGAGTCAAAGTCGTCATACTGACACCAATGCCTAAGGCAATGGCCGCGATCATCAGAGCACTAAGAACTGGGTTTCGCCCTAAACTCTTTAACCCCATACGCAAGTAGTAGGCCAACATAATGGTTCTCCTTAAGCCTGTTGCGCTTGGACGGAATCGTTGTCACCCTGATGCACCTGAAAGTCCGCCACTTGGCCATCCAACAGATGGATATTGCGATGGGCACGACGGGCGAGCTCTGGGTCATGGGTTACCATGATGATTGTGGTACCCGCATCATTGACTTCTTGCAATATGTCCATGACCTGTCGCGCCATGAGTGAATCAAGATTCCCGGTAGGCTCATCGGCCAACAGGAATTTCGGTTCCCCGGCCAAAGCTCGTGCAATTGCTACGCGCTGTTGTTGTCCTCCGGATAGCTGCGATGGCACATGCTTCATACGTGAGGCGAGACCGACTGTTTCCAAAGCCTTTTCAATCCGATTTCTACGCTCGGTGGACTTCATACCCCGATAGCGCAGAGGCACGTCCACATTGTCAAACAAATCGAGATCCGGGATAAGGTTAAAGCTTTGGAATATGAATCCAATTTTCTCATTTCTGATTCTAGATCTTTGGTTGTCAGACAACTTACTGACATTCTGTCCATCCAAAATGTAATCGCCCGCGGTTGGCGCTTCCAACAAGCCAGCTATGTTCAAAAACGTGGTCTTACCAGAACCAGACGGACCTGTGACAGCCACGAATTCCCCTTCGTCTACCTCTAGATTGAAATGTTTAAGAGCATGAGTCTCAATCAGTTCTGTTGTGTAGACTTTTGATATGTCTTGCATACTCAGC
>JBCCFQ010000600.1:0-3189 GCA_039029655.1 Pseudomonadota bacterium
TGGGTCGGGCGTCTTTCTTCGGCCAGGATTAAACATTTCTATATTAAGCTTTTCCTCCTTTTACTTTTCGAGTTTTCATCCACTCGATGCCCTTGATGCTAATGACTATTAGCAGGGCCACCGAAGCGATGGTGGTAGATATCGATTTTGCCAAGGTCCAATTACTCGCTGTGAAGACCATAGTTTCGGTGACCGATTCTGGTTCTGTAGTAAGCAGGACAGCTACGGCTCCGTTCTCAAGGTAGTCAAAGACCCCAGCCGCAATCGCTATTGCCGCCAATGTCCACCCCCAGTGTCGTGGTACAAATCGTACCAAAGGGATTGCAACGGTGATTGCGAACAACGTGGGATAAAACAAATCCAAAAGCTGTTGAGTGTCGAGGTAGAATTCGCGACCTGCGTCATCGATTATCGATAGGAACACCAGAGCGTCATCAAATGAGTATCCGCCCGGCCGCATGTCAAATGGTACGCCCCCGTCGGCCATCTCACTTACGAGTGGGAGAGACCAAAGAACCATTATCAGGTAGTTCGTTACAGCGGCGGCAACTACCACCCAGTATATCTTCCAACCCGTGCTCACGTCCTGGCTCCGCATGAAATGGCTGGTCGCATACTATCGAAGAAAGCGCGGTCTGCCAAAGCTTTGTGGTCCGCTAAGGGTTGTTCTGAGAATCTGGGGCGGATGATTTGGGAGTTTGCCTTGCGCTAGCTTCATTTTATACGAGGCTACTGAATACCTGCCACATAACGCTTAAGCTCACCGGCGCACGGTAGGACGCTTTCAAAGCGCGCAGCACTTTCATGCGTCCGGTGCAGCGCATTGTTAGGCGGCATGTCGGAGATCCTCTTCGTGCAGGTACCAATCATGCCGTATGTCTTCATATGCGGCAGCGTTGAACTCCATCAAAAGGTCTTTCTTACCCACCGCCTTCCCTGTCCAATGTAGCGCCAGTATCGAGCGCGTCACCGTGTACTTCAGCTTGTAACGCTGCAGTACAGAGTGCCCAAAACTATCTTGTGGTAGTGACCCGGCCTCTATCCGAAACTTTTCACCTTCTTCGGCGCTCATAAGGTCGTTGAGCCAACTCTTCGTCATCACAACCTCGCCCGCAACATCGGCAAGGTACTTTCGATGCAGTTTACGGTCCAAACGTTTCGATCTGTTCACTTTGTCCGCCTAACGCTTAAGCTGAGCAGCCGGCACGCTACCCTCGACATTAACTGGCACTTTATACGTCACCGGGCTGCTCCAGCGTATGGTTATGGGGCCGCTTGCGCAGGTTCACTACTTTCATCGCTTGCGACGCCATCTCTCGGGCATCCATGCATTACCTCCTATGCCATACGCTAAGAAGAGAACGCCAAACATTAAATTAGTGATTCTTAGCTCGACGCCGTTCACGTAATACTGATACGTTGGCATTACGAGCATAAGGGTGCCCAAGATCGCACCCATGACTCTCAGAAAACCATTTGATTTTTGCTCTTCCATCATCCGTTTCCAAAGGCTACATAACGCTTAAGCTGAGCAGCCGGCTCGCTGCCGTTCACACCATATGGCACTTTATGCGTCACCGGGCTGCTCCAGCGTATTGTTATGTTTCGTTTCAGGCTCACCTCGAGGTTTGCCACCATAGCGACGCTTTACCGACCCAAGCACAAAGCCGACCAACATCGCATAACCAATTGCCAACGGCGACATGACGATGTATTTGTCGTCGTGTATGTTCATGACGAAGGCTTGCACAGCAATCCATGGCGCAGACACAAAAAACGAGCAGATCGCCGCGACAAAGAGGGCTGTGCGACCAAAACGTCTTGCTATCCACCATCCACACATAAGCCCGAAAAAGGAGCCGGAAAATATAATGGCGTCCATCCCGGTATAGGGACCGGCAAAGTTGTATATCAAGTACGCACCAGCGATCGTCAAAGACAAAGTGACTATAGTGGTTAGGATTCCAAGCTTCATAGTCTAAGAAACATAACATTTGTATATCGATTGGGATTGAAAAGGGAATGCGATAGTCGCGCGCAGGGTTAGAAACCTCCTGAAAAACCTAGCTAAATTGAGGGGTGCCTGAAGGGTTTCGGAGTGTATGCGTGAAGGCGCTATATCTCTCCGTGGTTGAGGTGCTATGTCGCGGGTCCATGCGGTCATGTATCTGATTTTCCTACAGATGGATCGCGTTGGCTAGTGAAAAACGTGACTTTGACAATATGTAAAGCGTGCATGTCAGCTTGAAAAACTGGAATCTTGGTCTATAACCAGTCAAGGCTTTGGAGAAAAAGGAGTTTCTCATGGCTAGCCCTTTCATCGAGTTCATTCGCACTGAAATTCGTCTGCGTGGTTATGCTCGCTCCACAGAAAAGAGTTACTTGCTGTGGATCAAACGCTTCATTAGGTTCATACATCTGGAACATCCCGGGAATGTTGGGGCACCGGAGGTCAAGAGTTTCTTGTCCTGGCTCGCAACTGAGCAAAAAGTCGCTGTAAACACACAGAAGACCGCCCTCAATGCGTTGATCTTCATGTATCGCAAGTGTCTCAAGGTGGAGTTGGGGGAATTGGGATTCAAACTCGCACGTAAACAACGTTCGCTACCAACCGTGCTATCACCCAATGAAGTACACGCTGTGATGGCGCATCTGTCGGAACCCTGTCGCACAGTTGTTCAGTTGCTGTATGGCAGCGGGCTTCGGGTGTCGGAAGCGTTGCGTTTGCGGGTTCAGGATGTCTCTCTAGATCAACTTTCACTGTCAATTAGAGACAGCAAAGGCCGGAAGGATAGGCAAACACTCTTGAGTGCCAAGCTCAGAGACAAAATCGAGTTGCGTATGGACAGGGCAGTAGCACTGCAAGCCCAGGACAACCAAGATGGATTTGGCTCCTGCCTTCCAGGGGCCCTCAGTCGAAAGTACTCCAATGGATGGCGTACCCCGGGGTGGGCGTACTTGTTTCCCTCGACCAAATTGGTTAGACATGACGCCACAAGCAAACTGTGTCGTCATCACTTGCACCAGTCTTGGATACGCAAAGCAGTTTATCAAGCCACTCGGGCATCTGGGCTCAGGGGAAAGAGGGTTAACTGCCACACCTTTCGGCATTCGTTTGCGACTCACTTGCTGCTGTCTGGCACGGATATTCGGACTGTACAAGAACTACTGGGCCACAACGACGTGAAA
>JBCCFQ010000601.1:0-3167 GCA_039029655.1 Pseudomonadota bacterium
GATCGGCAAAGATGGAAGGTGCCGTTGAGTTGGCTGAAGAAGTTTTTCATATGCCGGTACGTTTGGGTATTCCCCAATACGTCGAAGGCCTATTGGATGTTGTCCGCAATCCAATACACGCCACCGGTGTGGGGCTTTTGTTGTATGGCAGAGAAAACTATGCGCGTCGCAGCACGGAGGCAGCGTTGGGCGGGAGTTTTTCAGAAATTTGGGAACGCATGAAAGCGTGGTTTCAAGGAAATTTTTAGGTTGTCGGTCTTGTTTGCAGAGGAGAAGTAGTAATGTTTGAACTGATGGATTCATACAGTCAGAACGCGATAATTAAGGTGTTGGGCGTTGGTGGTGGCGGTGGAAATGCCGTTTCGCACATGGTCCAAACGGGGATCGAAGGCGTTGATTTTATTTGCGCCAACACGGATGCCCAGGCGCTCAAAAAGTCAGGTGTACCCACCTCACTACAAATTGGGTGCAACATCACCAAGGGTTTGGGTGCGGGTTCTAATCCCGATGTAGGTCGTCAGGCCGCAATGGAAGATAGGGATCGTATCCAAGAAGTGGTGGAAGGTAGCGATATGCTATTCATTACTGCCGGTATGGGTGGTGGTACCGGTACTGGTGCAGCCCCTGTGGTCGCTCAAGTTGCTAAGGAGTTAGGCATACTCACGGTTGCGGTGGTGACCAAGCCTTTCGATTTGGAGGGTGCAAAACGTCGTATGTTGGCTGAGCAGGGGATACACGAACTGGCTCGTTACTGTGACTCCTTAATCACCATTCCAAACCAAAAGCTGTTAACGGTGCTAGGTAGTGATACCACTTTGTTAGACGCCTTTAAGTCTGCTAACGAAGTGTTGCAGGGTGCGGTACAAGGCATCGCCGAACTCATCACCTGTCCGGGACTAATCAATGTGGATTTTGCTGATGTCCGGACTGTTATGGCTGAAATGGGCATGGCAATGATGGGCTCAGGTTCTGCAATTGGTGAAGACAGGGCAAGAGAGGCTGCTGAAGCTGCGGTGTCCAGTCCGCTGTTGGAAGACATTAACTTAGCCGGTGCCAACGGTATCTTGGTGAATGTTACCGCGGGTCCTGACATGTCAATCGGTGAGTTCGAAGAAGTCGGAAGTGCCGTGAAAGAGTTTGCTTCTGACGATGCCACGGTTGTTGTGGGTACTGTGATTGATCCGGACATGAGCGAGCGCATTCGCGTGACTGTGGTTGCGACAGGTCTTGGTGGTAGTATTGCCCAGAAGCAGCCAAATGTTCGGATAGTCGAATATGCGGGTAAAGAACCCAACTATAATGAGTTGGAAAAGCCCACGGTAGCGAGAAAGCGGGCGGTTGGGGACGGCGTGACCCCACAGCCAGTCAATGAAGAACTTTTAGACATTCCAGCTTTCTTAAGAAGACAAGCGGATTAGTAAATAGCTAAAGTTAAGTAATTCTCTACAAATTCAAGAGCTTGTTGCTTGATTTTAACTTGATGCTAACGTAGTCTGCTGCAAACGACCCGGAACTACGCCCCGTTTAGGGGCGTAGCCCTGTCTGATAATGAGACGCAGGATGTTAAAACAACGGACTCTTAGAAATTCGATACGTGCGACTGGAGTTGGCCTTCATACAGGTGAGAAGGTCTATATGACTTTGCGCCCGGCGGCGGCGAACACCGGTATCGTGTTTCGCCGTATGGATTTGGAAGAGCCTGTGGACATCGTGGCGGATGCTGAAAAGGTGGGTGAGACTCAACTTGGCACCACTTTAGTCGAAGATGGCGTCAAGATCGCAACCGTTGAGCACCTTTTGTCCGCACTGGCCGGTCTTGGCATCGATAATGTTATCGTTGAGTTGAGTGCTGCCGAAGTTCCGATAATGGATGGCAGCGCTGGGCCTTTTGTGTTCTTAGTTCAGTCGGCTGGGATTGAAGAACTCAGTGCGCTTAAGAAGTTTGTCCGTATTACCAAGCCCGTTCGGGTGGAGCATGAGGGCAAGTGGGCGGAATTGATTCCTTTCGATGGATTTAAGGTGGACTTCGAGATTGAATTTAACCACCCGGTCTTTAAGAAGCACACCAAGAGCGCCTGTATGGACTTCTCTACCACGTCGTTTTTGCGAGAAGTCAGCAGAGCCAGGACCTTTGGGTTTCTGCGTGATTTGGAACTCATGCGGTCCCGCAATCTTGCCCTGGGAGGCTCCTTAGACAACGCTATTGTGGTGGATGACTACCGAGTCCTAAACGAGGATGGATTGCGCTACGAGGATGAGTTTGTTCGCCATAAAATCCTTGATGCCATCGGTGATCTTTATCTTTTAGGCCAACCTTTAATCGGCGCTTTTCGCGCATTTAAGTCAGGTCATGCACTGAATAACAATCTGCTCCGGACATTAATTGCCAATCAGGATGCTTGGGAAGAAGTGACATTTACCGACGCAGATTCGGCGCCCATCTCCTTTGTCAGTCCGGTGGCTGCTCACTAATCAATCATAGATCTGGTATTGGCTTCTTCGCAAAACCGCTATTTCTAGGGTTTCGCGGTCAGAATCAGTGCCCATTTAGACTCAGTCCAGTCAAAAGTGTGACCCACTTCACATTTTTTCACTCCGTTTTTCCCTAATCAAAAGGGCAAGAGCGAGATTGGACTTAATGATCAGGCACTTGCGGTGCCCGCACTTTCACTGCAAGATTACCGACTGGATCCGGATGGGTGGTTTCCACTTTGTCCAGGATTTCTTGAGAGTAAAACCGTATACGGGACGCCCAGACGGGCGAATCCGCAACAACAAAAACGGTCTCGTTGCGAACATTAACCGCAATTATGTGGTCTCCCAGGGGATTGGGCAGGACCGCACGGACGATCTGGGTCAATTGATCCATTTCACCGGCACGCTTGGCTAAGGCGCCTAAGTTCTCGGAGACCAGTTGTTGCATTGATTTGGGTTTTTTCGTGGCCATAAAAGTTTGAAAAGCCTCACAATTTTGAGGGAACAGACTTGCCAATTGGCGCCGCTTGCGGCACCATTTGGAGTACACCGAAAAGGCAAACTTATCGAAAGATAAGGGCGCAAAACCACCGGTCTAAGGGTTAGCCTACGACAGCGGAGTTGCCAAGTGAACAACCCATGGGGTTTTTACACCCCCCCGCCACTTAGCTGCCCGCCTGACGCCGACAGGA
>JBCCFQ010000602.1:0-3150 GCA_039029655.1 Pseudomonadota bacterium
CCGCCCTTGTCTTCCAACAGTTCTGGATTAAACGAATAAGCCCAGAAGTTTGGATGGACGCCATCGGAACCAACGCCGGTATCGAATGAAGCGTATCCGGCGCCGACAAACCACCATTTACCATGCTTAGGTAGTTCGACGAACGCACCGCCCCATAGGACACTACCGTTAGCGGTGGCTTTAGACCAAAGCGTCTCGCCAGTTCGCGTGTCTGTCAACAGAAGCGAGCCATGTTTGCCGCTCGTTCCCCAGCCGCAAATTCGACCTGCGCATGAAGCTGCCCCAATCGTTGCGGGTGGCCCACCTTCGGCGATCGGACCGAGACCACGGATGGTCGCGGCGACGCTTTGCAGACCAGGATGCACTTCGTCACGAGTTTTCGGCAAGGTTTCTGACTTCACGTTACCGGTGGTGGAATCGAATACGACCATGGAACCACCCGTGGTTGTTTCAGAACCATCTGCAATGGTGTGGTCTTGGCCATAGGAGTTCGCGGCAAGGCCAACAATGCTGTTGCCGGTGCAAGCAGCGCCCCACTGGAATCCGCCAACCAATCCCGGCGCGAAGTCCGACAGGAAGTTATTATCCGTTTCCCAGATGAGTTTACCGTTGCGTGGATTTAACCCTCGCATTTGACCGGTTTTCTGGCCAACAACCAAGACGCTACGCGGACCATAGTTGGACCGACACAACATTGGGTGATGGGAGAAGTCCATGTCTGGACCACAATGGTCAACCCAGTTCACAGGCGTGCCATCAGGTAAGGTTCCACCGCCCAAGCACGCAAGGTTCCAAGTGTCGTATAACAGCGTACGATGCGACCACTTAATCTTGCCGTTCTTAAGGTTGATAGCAAGAATTGAGTCGACAAAGTTACGACGCCATTGCTTGCGTCGCTCTTTGTAGGGCTTAATGCAGGTCTTAACGAATTCTTCACCGATGGTGTAGAAATCGCCGCTCGACTTATCAACTTCTTCGATGTAGCAAGTATCGTAAGGTGTGGTGTAGTTATCGCCAGTACCGACGTAGACCAAACCTCGACGCATATCAACCGCCGGGGTGGATTGCCAGACCGAAGCACCGGTAAATCCCTTAACTGCAGGCGTGGTGTAAGTTTCCCATTTCAACTTTAGGGTATCGGCGTTAAAAGCAAGCACTCGACCACGTAAAGTACAACCACCATCAGTCGCAGGGCGGCAACCCGGGTTCGCCTCTGCAAGCCCAGCGACACCGGTAATAACCGTGTTACCGGCTAATGCCATCGCACCCGTAAGCACGGTGAAATCTGCTGGGGTTGCCAACTGCGCGGGAAATAAACCGTCTCCATTTCTAGCCGGCTCATCATTTTGCGCGACTTTCGTCATGCGCAACAAACGCCCGTTATCTGCATCAACGAGATAGATATTCGCGCCGTTGAAAGGCACTGTCGTACCATCTTCGTTGACCAGTGTTGGGTTACCTGCTTGGTCACCAAAAATTAATGTTCGGCCGTGTACGCGAGAGTAACGCGCAGCAAGTGCTGAACGCGTGGCCGCGATGTCAGGTTTTGGATTTGGGAAGAGGTTGTCAGGATCGTTTGGATCATTAGCATCATTGGTTGGGTTGCGACGTCCTGGGCGGTCCCAGTAAGACTTCAGCTCTTTTTCCCAAATCAATTTGCCAGACTTGGCGTCCAGCGCGTAGATCCAGCCTTTATTATCGCCCATGAACACCTTGCCCCATGCCACAGTAGGCTGGGTCCAAGGGTCGCCACGAAATTTGTAAGACCACTTTTGCATGATCTTTTCGACATCTTCCGGGGCAAGGCGAACTTTCCCATTATTTCTTGTGTTAGCACGATCTTCGCCGCCGGTGGCCCAATTACTTTCCGGTGGCCCCATCGGGCTGTAGCCATAATTATCTGCGATTGCCGGCAGCGATAAAAATGCACCGGCTAACAAAGCAAAGATCGAATTGCGTGAAGCAAATTTCATTATCTCCTCTCCAATTTCAAGTTGAATTCCATCGTTAGTCGTGGAACCAGTTACCCTTAGTCGTGATTAATACTCGCAGCTTCTTATGTCCGTGCCCGGGAAGCGTCCGCGTTGTTGTCACGCCCGCTAAAAAGGAAAAAGTCCCTAACTGCGGCGCCTTCCGGTGTCGGATTTACAGGCCTACATTTACGATGTTCTCAATCTGATCAATCACTAGCTAAATTTTCTCCAATCCACTGCTCGCGTTCGATGGCTAGCTAAAGCGAACTCAACACGTTGCCTGGATACAAGTAAAGGTACGTAAATCTTCTATGTTGGTACCCGGGGAAGTTTGCGGAACTCGATCTCCGGTCGCTGCTCGATCAGTGCATGGTTTTGCTAGAGTGTAGTCTGAAAGCTATGCAGTCTAATCTCGCAAAGTGACCGAAGAGAGTCCCACTCAATACCACACCAGGCCATTTATGACGATTGCCTTGTTCTTACCTCCGTGCACTTTCCCGTCAAAGGGGGCGGGAGGTACTGGCAGCGGAAGTGCCTACCCCTGGCCTCAAGTGCTTGTTTGCTGCACGTCTTTGTTCTGATTACTCTGATCTGGCACACAACAATCTCGGTATCTGAATACATGCCGAAGCGCTTGTTGAAGGCATTGATTACTTGAAGTTCATCGAGGACAGTGGTCAGACAGTGCAGCATGCACGCAGGGACGGTGAAGTTTGTCTTTGAAGCGAGACTGATCATGTCAAGATTCACCCAGGGAATTGTTTCCGAAACGAAAGGACATACTGCAGTTTAAAATATTATCATGTCCCTCATGAAACCCGCACGGTCAATTATTACTCAGCCTTCTGTCTGACTGTAAGAGAAAGAAAAGTAATATTTTAGAAGATAGAATATTGTCCCACTCTGTCCCAGACAGGTAAATTGAGGTTAATTTGCAGTCATAACTGGCATGCGAGTGGTGCAAGCCTAGTCGATGATCTCATACGGTACCAGAAGATCAGGTCAGGATGCCCCTGGAAAAGGCTTTCACTTTCACCCCGGGGCCGTCAATAACTAAATCCAAGTCATTTCGATCCTTACAGAGATTGGCGGTGCTGAGATCTCGAGGCAAAATGGATGCCTGCTGGGGAACTCTCGGCCTAGTGAGAGTAATAAAGACCTGACCGGAAAGGAGAAC
>JBCCFQ010000603.1:0-3144 GCA_039029655.1 Pseudomonadota bacterium
CTCGCGCAAAGTGACACCATAATTGGCTTCGGGCTTCGGGCTTCGGGCTTCGGGCTTCGGGCTTCGGGCGAATCAATTATCCCCGATTAGGATAATTCTCCTCAAGAATCCGTTGCGCATCCGCGGCCTTATCATCCATACCCAACCGCTCGTAAGCATCCACCATGATCTCTAATGCCTTTGGTGTAATGGTGGCGCCGGAGTAGTTGGTGAGTATGTAATCCACGCGGTTGACCGCACCGACAAAAGCGCCGCGTCGCATATAGTATTCCGCCACATGGTATTCATAGGTTGCTAAACGATTGCGTAGGTGCACCATGCGTTTTTGTGCGTCTGGTGCATATTGGGAGTCAGGATATCGACCCAACATCAAATTGAGTGCTTCGTAAGAGCGTGCGGCATCACTGGGTGGTCGATCGCTGGGGTCGATACGAAACCATCGCTCCAAAATATTTTTGCCACCTTCAAAATAAACCACACCTTTCATGTAGTACGCATAATCCACGTCTTTGTGTCGGGGGTTTTCTCTGATGAAAGTGTCGGCTGCATCAATGGCGGCTTCTTTATTGCCGGATGCGTGGTGGGCATAAATCAAATCTAGCTTGGCTTGTTCAGCAAATTCGCCAAAGGGGAAACGAGTGTCTAGGTTTTCCAGCTTAAATACAGCGGCCCGATAGTTGCCCGCTGTTAGGCTATCCTGAGCACTGGCATATAGCTGGGCAGGGGTTTGTGCATTGCGTAAGTCCCGCTCGTCGGGATTGGAGTTGCAGCCTAGGATGGACAGGCCTACGACCAGGATGACAAGTTGATTTTTCGCTCTCATACGATTCTTATGTAGTAGTGTTTTTCGTTGCGCCCTGGCGGCAAAGGCGCGAAGTATACCGTAAACTGTAGGGCTATGGTCCAACAACCCGCCGAAAGCCAAGCCTCCCAAGTCTTTGAGGCCTCTATTCCATACGATGCCGCAGGTAAGCGTTTGGACCAGGTTTTGGTGGATTTGTTTCCCCAGCACACCCGTAGCCGACTCCAGCAGTTTGTAAAAAGCGGCGCAATTTTGGTGGATTGCGCCAAGGTCAAACCCAGCATCAAGGTCCGGGGAGGGGAATCCGTTAAGCTAACGTTCACCCCGGAGCCCCGCAGTCACTCCGAGCCACAGGCTATCCCTTTGGATATTGTCTTTGAGGATGACTATCTGATGGTGGTGAACAAGCCAGCTGGATTGGTGGTGCACCCCGGCGCCGGAAACCCTGACCGCACCTTAGAAAATGCCTTGCTTTTTCACGACCGCTCCCAAGAAAAACTACCCCGTGCAGGCTTGGTCCATCGTATCGATAAAGACACCACAGGGCTTTTGGTGGTGGCAAAGACCGAACAAAGCCATACAGCATTAGTGTCTCAACTAGAGGCCCGAGCATTCGAACGCTTTTATGAGGGTGTCTGTGTCGGCGTCATGACCGCGGGTGGTTCGGTGAACGCATCAATTGGTCGCCATCCCGTAGATAGAAAACGAATGGCTATCCGGGAGGATGGTCGTGTGGCGGAGACCCACTATCGTGTGGTGCAACGTTTTGGTCATCATACCCATCTTCGACTCAAATTAGAGACTGGTCGCACCCATCAGATACGTGTCCATTTGCAACACATCCGATACCCATTGTTGGGTGATCCGGTTTACGGACGAAGGCTGGCTATACCCTCAGGTGCATCGGACTCACTGCGTGAGGTCCTTACAGGTTTTAAGCGCCAAGCGTTGCACGCTGCGTCGTTAGGATTGAAACATCCAATGTCAGAAGAGTTCATGACCTGGACGGTACCCCTACCCGATGACATGGCGGATCTTCTGAGAGCCTTGTCTAAGGACTCGGCGGAACACTCATGACGATTAAGTTGATTCGCCCCGACTGGCCGGCTCAAACACGGGTCAACGCCTTAGTCACTACACGGGTTGGGGGGGTCAGCGAAGGACAGTATGCCGGTCTGAACTTAGGCATTAACACCGAAGATGACTGGGACAATATTCAAAAGAACCGGCGCCTACTCACACAACACGCTGATCTACCCCAAGCACCCAATTGGCTAAAACAAGTGCATGGAAATCGAGTAGTGACCTTAGTTGAGTCATCTGCCGATCTTGAAGAGGCCGATGCTTCTGTGACCGAAACGCCGGGTGCGGTCTGCGCCGTGCTGACGGCGGATTGCCTACCAGTTTTCTTATGCAGCGACGACGGTACCGAGGTGGCGGTTGCCCACGGGGGGTGGCGTGGATTGGCCAGTGGCATTTTGAGTCATACGGTTTCTGCTTTTCGTGCCACGCCTGAATCGCTCATGGCTTGGCTTGGACCCGCCATATCTCAAGATCACTTTGAGGTTGGAGACGAAGTTCGCCAACAATTTGTGGCGAAGGATCCAAGCGCCATGGCGTGTTTTAGGGAGAATGAAAGAGGGCGTTGGCAAGCAGATTTGTACGGTCTCGCACGACGCAGCCTAGCTCGCGCTGGAGTCAGCCGCGTTTTTGGTGGCGAGTTTTGCACCTACGCCAACAAGTCAAAATTTTTCTCCTACCGTCGGGAACCTAAATGCGGTCGTATGGCCAGTCTGATATGGCTATCCCCTTGAAAATGGCGTCGCCAACCCATACATACAAGTAAATCCTAATTGAGATCATTGTTGTGCGTAGCGATAAACTGACCAGTAAATTTCAAATGGCATTAGCGGAAGCTCAGTCCATGGCGATTGGGCGGGACCATCAGTTTATTGAGCCTGTTCATGTGATGTTGGCTCTGTTGGAGCAACAAGGTGGCGCGGCGCGCCCGCTGTTGACCAAGGCGGGTGTGAATATTAACGCTCTTCGTTCCCATTTAGGTGAAGCTCTGGATCGATTGCCCAGTGTGGAAGGTGGTAATGCAGGTGATTTGCATATCTCTAATGATCTGGGGCGTTTGTTCAATGTCACCGACAAACTCAGTCAAGAACGCAAAGACCAATACATTTCCAGCGAATTATTTGTCCTTGCCGCCATGGAGGACAAGGGTAACGTCGGGGAAGCCCTACGCAAGAGCGGCGCGGTTAAGGGTGCCATTGAAAAAGCCATAGATGAGTTGAGGGGTGGCGAGCAGGTGAACGACCCCAATGCTGAAGAGACTC
>JBCCFQ010000604.1:0-3131 GCA_039029655.1 Pseudomonadota bacterium
ACCATGTGTAGACATAAAGCTGACAACCGACTCCCGGTGCACCGCTTCTAGTGATCGTCGTCTTTGTTGGTAGCCGTCGTAGGCGTAAGAAGGCATGGCTAACCCATGGTAGGACGGAGAGAAACAATGCATTGCGAACATGTCCGAGCCAGAAATGTGTGCATACTTTTTAGCAGTGCACAGAATCTCGGTGTCCATCATCGCAGTACGGTGACTGGCGAACATAGGGTCGATAGCGGCCATTACAGGCGCACCCATGGTCCATCCATTACTCTTAGCAAGCAGCAACGGTGCGGGACATTTGCCTATTAAGCCCCAGTCAGTATCGGACAAAAAAGCTTGAGACACCCGAGAGGGATGCTGAGTCTCCTTTATAACCAAACTTGGTTCTGAATTGAGTACGTGTCTAGTGATAGCATCATCCAAGGGCGTGTCCCACACCACGGTCGTCATGACATCGATGTCTTGATTTCCAAAATCCAAGGCCAGTTGTTTAAGTTGATGTTGGTGGTGGGCCGTTGTTCGCTCTCTCGCTTTCTCTAATGTAGTCGTGTCCTCATAGACTTCGCCGGAAAGGTGCTCGTCGCCAAGACATAGCAACAGTTCTATTCCCGCCTGCTGTTGTTGGGCAAGCCAGTTTGCTCGGCGCATACTAGTTTGATCAGCACCTAATCTGGAATCAACAACAGCGACAATGCGTTTACCCTTCACCATGAAAAATGCACCCTTAAACTATATAAATACTCACACTTGCGGTGACGAAGCGAATATTGGCGCTTATGCCTAGGACTCTACGGAGACTACATATAGTTTTGGAGTGCCTTTCTCCTCAGACGCATTGGCGAAAGTCGGAATCTGCAAACACCCTTTGGCACTGCGGGCCACACGCAAGTCACTAAATCGCTAGGATCGTGCACGGTTGGCTATGTGGATTTTTCCAATTCCACAAACGACCAAACAAATTCTTCCTAAAGCGTAGCGCGATCCCCCACGGCTACTGAGCAGCTCGTGGAATCATCAGAATGCGAATATTCAAATAGAGTGTGACTGCTACGTATAGTGTCGGACCCTTTCACTAAAACAATATTGGTGCTCTTCGACCAGTTTGGGATTGGTTGATGGTTTCCCGATGGACCTTTCAATCGTTAGTGTATTAGTGCCTCCGGTCTCGCCAACGCACCTATCGCAAACTCAGGTTGGTCTGGCGCTCCAATTTTGCGAACCACCGGGACATCCAATTCCGCTTTTAGCACTTTAGCAATCTCAGCGCCACGGGTACGCCATCCTTTGCTAACCTAAGCACCAACGGACCTGTTAGTTGGTAGGGTTCGAGTGTTTTACCCAGCGCGATTCTGGCGGAACAGCGGTCTTGCTGTCGCTTTGAGGCCAGCGCCACAAAGTCACTGCTCATAAACTTCAAACTCCGCTTCCATCATAAAAATTACGTAGTCATCCTCTGATACTTCGCCCGGGGGAACATTGTCTGGGACCTTATGGCCGACGGGTTCGAGAGATTGTAGGAAGTCCGCAATGGCTTCCGCATCGGATACTTTCAACTCGGACAACGTCGTCCATGGCATGATTGGCCATAGCAACTTGCCATGACGGTCAACACCGGACGTGAGCGTTTTGACGATGTCTGAGCGGGACCACCCACCTAGACCAGTCTCATCATCCGGGGTTAGATTGGATGGAAATAATACCGCCGGGCTTTTGTCGGGGAAGACAAGAACGGCTAGACCGACGCGAGAACCAGAAAGCGGCTCCCCTTGCGCATTAGTCCCCGTAAGATAACCATTGGTGTGGCAAGCCTCACACCCCAGCAGACGTACAAGATACCGCCCCTGCTCGATACTCGCGGTTAGTCTCTCATCAGCGTGAACCGTTCCGATGACAAGCAGCGAAACTGTAAGACCGTGCGAAAGCCATTTTATCATCACTTTCCGTCCACCTCTGTCACCAGCAATAGGTTATCTTGGACTCATAATCCTTTTCTGATACTGCGGTGAAAGGAACTATCCTGACGCAGTAGCAGATGAACTGGTCCTCGTTCTCGATCACAATCATTTCACCCCGGCTTGGATCCTACAATGGTCACTAACCACTACAGGACTGCGGCGACTACGCATCTGTAAGTGGCGTTCCAGTGGGCATTTAAGTACAAACCCGAATGACACCACGCGATCGATCTGCGCATACTAGGCCGTAACCGAAATACCCCTGTTTTGGGAGACAACTAATGTTCAAACAAATGATTAGCGACTTAGAAACGTTAAGGGATGAGTTGCGTGTAAAACTGCATCTGGCAAACCAAGACCTAAAGGACCAATGGGATAGCCTCGATGATCGTTGGTCCAGGTTTTCATCTGAGGCGCGCCTAGCAGAATCCGGGGGTCAAGTGGCCGAGGCCTTGCAAAATGTCGGTCATGAACTAAAGCAAGGATACAAGAGACTCCGCGACGCTATGCCGGACTGATAGCTACTATCCTAACTTGGCTGGCAAAGCTAAATATACAGAAACGAAAACAGCTTTCGCAGTTCCTGCTCACCGACGGGCTCCGGTCCGGTTGCGATGCGGAGTGCACTGCCTTCTTCAGACCACGCAAAGTAGACGGGTTTTTCGTTTCGCAACATATCAATCATATTCGCAAAATTGGAAAGTTTCATCTGTCCCGCAACGTATCCCTCCGCCATTTTTTTTGGCGGTGCTAGGGATTGTGTATCATCGACGCAAGCGACTACGCATAAGAGTGTGTCCCCGCCGCCATACAGATACGCAAGATCTCTTTGCTGGCCTGCGCCGCGATCATTTTCCATCCGGATTTCATAGAGATATCGCTCAACGCGATGATTGTTACTCGTCATTTTGAGTCCCCATTCCTTGAACAACTGCCATTTTGCCAAGTTTGTGTTCCATTAGTATTGGGGCAAACCGTCACTGTCTTGCTACAAATACGGATAGTCTAGATTTCCAATAGATCCTCAGCCCTCGACGCCTCTAACAATAAATCCCCCAAAGACAGTATGAGATTCCTATTCGAACTAAACACCTCCCTATTGACGTTTAGCAACGTAGAGATTTCGATTTCGTTGAGCTCACCCAGGACTGCCTCACGATAGATGTCTTTATG
>JBCCFQ010000605.1:0-3124 GCA_039029655.1 Pseudomonadota bacterium
CCGAAAGCCGCAGCGATAAGACCCGAGAAAACCAAATTGATGGGGAACGGAACAAAGGGTAATCGTAGCTCCAGGTTGAACAATGCAAACGCACCAGCGGCCATGAAACCTGCTGCACCCAATGCCAGCTGACCGGCATAACCCATAACGATTTGCTGACCGATTGCTGCAAGTGACAAACAAAGCCAAGGTATCAGGATAGAAGAGTACCAGTAATCGGTTTGCACCACGAATGGAATGACAGCAAAGCCAAGCGCCATAAGAAAGACGAAACTTGTGACATCGTTGCGCGAATAACCCACTTTTCTCGATTGCATCTTCGTCCCTCCTCAAACGCGCCGGATGATCTTTTCGCCGAACAGACCTTCAGGTCTCCACAGCAGGAAGAATATAGCCAACACAAACGGTGCCCAACCCTCGATTGCCCCACCGAAATACGGGCCGATATAAACTTCAAGTACCTTTTCTGTGGCTCCAATGATCAGACCACCGATAATTGCACCTGGAATCGATGAGAAACCGCCAATAATAAGCACAGGCAAGGCTTTGAGTGCCAGATCTACCAAAGCGAACTGCACTCCTGCCCGGGCACCCCACATCATGCCAGCCACCAGTGCAACAACACCTGCTGCAGTCCAGACCAATAGCATGATGCTACCCAGCGGAATACCTATTGAACTCGCTGCACCCGGGTCATCCGCTACAGCGCGCAATCCCAATCCCATCTTGGTGTACTTGAACATCAGTGCCAATCCAATGATCAACAGAGCAGCCACCAACCCAGCCGTCAAATCAAGTGCGGAAATGAACAGACCAGTACTGTCGACAATCCACTGAATAGGAAAATCTCCAATTCCAAGATCCAACCTGCGCACCTCCACGCCCCAAGCTGCCTGAGCTAGACCCTCCAACACGAATCCGAGTCCAATGGTTGCCATGAGCAGAGTATCTTCGCTTTGGTTGCGCAATGGCTTGAGAACAAGTCGTTCAGTTGCAAGCCCAACCAGCGCCATCAGCAGGATGGTAACAAAGAACGCCACCACAAACGGCAAGCCCAATTCCATGAAACCAACGAAAGACAGTACTGCGAAGAACACCATCGCGCCCTGAGCAAAGTTGAAAGTTGAGGATGCCTTGTAGATCAACACGAAGCCGAGAGCGACAAGCGAGTACATGGTTCCGGCCAACAAGCCAGCAACAACAACTTCGATGAAAAACAGAAACTCAATCATGCGCCACCCCCAGATAGGCGTCAATTACCTCTTGGTTGTTCCTGACTTCATCAGGCGGACCGTCGCCGATCACCTTGCCATAATCCAGCACGACAACATTATCAGAAATGTCCATGACAACACCCATGTCATGTTCGATCAGCACCATAGTAGTACCCAATTCATCATTGACCTTAAGGATAAACCGGCACATGTCGCGCTTTTCCTCGACGTTCATGCCCGCCATTGGTTCGTCCAACAGCAACACCTCGGCCTCAGTCGCAAGAGCCCGCCCCAATTCAACCTTCTTTTGAAGACCATAGGGCAGCTTGCCGACAGGCGTGTCTCGGATATCAGTGATTTCGAGAAACTCGACTATCTCTTCACAGTGTTCGCGATTTGCGTTTTCCTCGTTCTTTGCTCTGGGTAGCTGCAATGCCACTTCCAGGAAACTGGCGGACATATGCAACTGCCGCCCGACCAGGATGTTGTCGATGACCGACATTCGTTTGAACAAGGCCAGGTTCTGAAAGGTTCTCGATATTCCGATCTGCGCCGCGATATTCGGGCTAATCTTATCCAACTTCTTTCCCTTAAAGGAAATCGTGCCTTCCTGCGGCTTATAGATTCCATTTATGCAATTCAGTAGCGAACTCTTCCCTGCACCGTTAGGGCCAATGATCGCCCGCACTTCGTGCTCAAGCACATCAAATGATGTATCGGTGACCGCTTTTACTCCGCCGAAACTCAGCGATACATTTCTTACTTCTAGGACTGGGTTTCCAATCGGAAAGTTTCTGGCTGGTGCCTCATCTTTTTTCAACTTTGCTGTGCTCATAGGTCTGCTCAACTGTGATGAAGTTCTGGATGTTTGCCGCTTTCTTCACGCAGCACATCGCGAAAGTTCTTTCGACCCTCCTTGGAAATACCAAGGTAGAGCTCTTTCACCTTATCATCGTTTAGAAGACTTTCCGCAGTTCCGTGTAACATAACGTGGCCCGTCTCGATGATGTAACCGTAGTCAGCATTTCGTAAAGCCACGTTTGTGTTCTGCTCAGCCAACAGGATACTGACACCTTCCTTTTGGTTCAACTCGTTCACAATGTTGAAGATTTCCGCGACCAATTGCGGGGCCAGCCCCATGGACGGTTCATCCAGAAGTAGCATCTTTGGTTTCGCCATCATCGCACGAGCAACCGCAACCATTTGCTGCTCACCGCCCGAGGTAAAACCCGCCTGGCTCTTGCGTCGCTCCTTAAGGCGGTTGAAATAGGTATAGATCTTGTCCAACTCGTTGCGAATATCACCTTTGGATAGTTTCCGGGAATAGGCACCCGCGATGATGTTCTCTTCGACAGTAAGGTGCCCAAAACAACGTCGCCCTTCCAAGACTTGCACAAGGCCTAGGCCCACCATGTCTGCGGGGTCCTGATTGGTTACAGAGGTGCCATCATAGGTTATTGATCCTTTGGTAACCTTGCCGCGCTCACCTGCCAGCATCGTCGATACAGATTTTAAAGTCGTGCTTTTGCCCGCTCCGTTACCACCCAAAAGTGCAACGATCTTTCCGCGGGGTACGCTCAATGAAACATCATGCAATGCAGCGATAACGCTGTCGTAAATCACCTCAATCGTATCGATTTCGAGGATATTATCCGTATTTGTTGTCATCTGTTGTGTTGCCGTTCTTCTTTATTTGATGACGCAGGTACCCGTTAGTGCTGTCGGGTACCCACAATTTGTGTCGGTTTACGCCCTGAGTGTCATTAACACGCTTTAGGGGTAATGCCGTTTTCGCTGGCAAACTTGGCTGCTGATGCTTCAACCAGTCCTCGGATGTAGCCAGGATCAAGCGGTTCTTCCCAGTCAGTAACCTGCTCGAATTTGGTACCATCCCACTGCATCATCGCGAA
>JBCCFQ010000606.1:0-3124 GCA_039029655.1 Pseudomonadota bacterium
GTTTTTGATATTTCTTTAGAGCCGTCTTCATCCGGTTTCGTGCTCGATGAATGACACGATTGAAGTGTAGGGAAGACAACTCCATGGAAGTGCAAATGGTCTCTTTGTCCTCGTCGTCTAGGTAAAAACGTATCAACAATTCCCGGTCCCGGCTATTGGGTAAGTCGTTCAAGACATCTTTAACGAGTTCTGCTACTCGTTCTTTGTTTAAAACGTCCTCTTGGCTTGGCTCGGAAGAGGTTTGTTGGCCGATTCTTTCCAGGTCGGCTTCGGTGTTCCTACGAGTAGATTTTCGGAAATGACCCACCAGTAGGAACTTCGCGGTGGAGAGGATGTATGAAGACAGCCGTTCTGGTTTTTCAATACCTTCCTTACGGAGTTTCGCAAGCACGGTTTCCAGAGTGTCGTGGGCTAAGTCTTCTGCCAGGCTGGCGTCGCCGCATTGGCGTGCTAGAAAAAACAAAAGACCATCTCTGTAGCGCTGTACAAAAAGATTTTCAGCGCCTCTATCACCTTCCCCAATACTCTTCACCAGAGAGGTCGCGATAGCGCTCTCCCCACCAATCATTTTGTGGGCGATAGGGTCCTTGCTCATCCGGTGTCGTTCATGACGATGTTCTTTTTAGATACCTTACCCCATAATGAGAAGCCTGCCCAATAATACGGCTCGCGCCAACGCGGGACTCTTCGAATCTCCAGCTGAGCGGTTCGTAACGCAATGTCTAGGTTAGATGATTTGTCAAATAACTCATTGTAAAAAGCCGCCATAAGTCGTGATGTCGCTTTGTCTGGGACTCGCCACTGACTGGCGATGACGTTACGTGTACCGTTGTGCATGAATCCACGAGCCAGACTGATTAGTCCTTCACCTAGAATCTCCTGGCCTAAAGCGCTGTCGCACGCGCTCAGTACGACTAATGATGACTTGCCACGCATACCATATATTTCCTCTAAGCCTACGAACCCATCTATAGACTGCCCGCTTGGGTCGATTTGCGACAACACCAATCCTGAGAGTTCAGGTGTGGAGGCATTGGCTAGGGCGTGGGCAGCCAAGTGAATAACGTCTGCTTCTTTGCTTTGCACCAGTGCCTGTTTGGTTGCATCAAACCCCTGTAGCAAGGTGACGTCCAGATGGGCTCCGGCTGTGGCCACGGCGGCGGCTTCATCAGCGGAGAAAGGAAGACGCAGTAATGGTTCGTCACCCGGTAACAGAGATCGGTTGCCGGCCGCTGCACCTATGGATGCATCGTTGCTGTATCGTGAGTCGTCCGTGGAGTATACCGGGTCAGCCATAACGAGAACTCGAGATAAACTGGGTGGTGGACCAGGATCGTTCAATAGGGTTGCGGCAGAAGGCAGGGTGATGACCCTAAATTGTTCGATGATCAGTGTCTCTTCATGGTTTTGGAGTGCGCCCATGGGCAAATAGGCGATGGGTCCATCAGGTACGACCAATAGTTCGGTGATCTCATCGGTTAAAGAATCTCTAGGAAGTAGCAGTGAAGATAACCTATCGTGTATAGGGCTACCCAACAAACGTTTTTGCCTCATCCCATCCAGGAATTCGCTAACCTGTTTCTCCAAACTTTCTCTATTCGGTAGTGTTTGTACGCTAATGTCTTGGGAAGTAATTGTCCAAACATAGGACTGCTGGCCACCGACAGAATATTGCAAAAGTGCTTGCTGTGGGGAGAGTCTGGTTTGTATCTCTTCGAGACTGATGTCTCTCCAGAACATACCGGATTTGCTTGGGTGTTGCTCGCCAATTGTTTGTTCAATTGAGTCTAGTTCTAGTCGCGTTGCTCGAACTTCTCGTTGCAGAGTTTCGAGTAAGCCAGGGGTTGTCGCTCGTTCCAGTGCTGACAGCTGTTGGCGCAAAGTACGAGATAGTTCATATCGTTGTTTGGCAAGGATGGGGTTGTCTTTCTCAAGGCTTGCCCGCTCAATGTGCAGTGCATCCCGCAAAGTTCTGGCGCTTAGTTGATCCGCGGTGCGCCATCCATTTTCGATGTTCGAGCTGTCATCCTGGGCGAGATCCATGTAAAGGCTAATTTTTTTTTCGAAGACTGTACGAATTTGTGCAAAAAATCCGGCACGGAGAGTCTCGCTGCCAATATTGGCCCGGGAAACTTCTATGAGTGAAATGGCTTCGTTAATCTTACCCACCGCGGCGACCGTCTGATCACTTTCTTCCAACAACTCGGACCATGCAGTTAGAACTTGGATTTGTCCCATGATATGGGAGTTTCCTTGGTAGGTTTTCAGCGCCCTTTTGAAGAACTGTTGAGAATCCCCCGGTTGACCCCACGCCTTGTGGTACAAGCCCTTCGCATAGGCCAGCGCTGCATTATTACCAAGGTCAGAAGGATCGGTGAGCTTAGCTTCTGCAGAACTGATCGAGCGCCAGGCACTATGTTTGTTATCGAGTGCAACATAGCTCAACGCCAGATTTATGTGTGTTTCACCAACGTATCGGGTCTTACCCGTCTGTTCAAAAATTGCCAAACTTTTTTTATGGGCTTGAATAGCCAGTAGAAATCGCTTGGTGTCGTAATAGAGTTTCCCAAGCCGTGCGTGGGTGTTGGCAATTTCGGATGCGTCAAGAACAGACAAAGCCAGTGATTGGCTGAAATAAGTTTCAGCCTCGTGTGTTTGTCCCAAATTTTGGTAGCAAACAGCGATTTTGCGAAGGATTCTTGCTCGAGATTCCTTTTCCCGTGGGAGCAGCGAGTTTAGTGCTTCCGCGTACCACCAGATCGCCTTAGAGCTTTCACCGGCACGATTATGAAACTCTCCCAAGCTTTCTAAAGACGACACCATTCCTTGACGGTTTTCTTGTTCTTGATCCATGGCCAAGACATCCAACATGGACTGGATCGCGTCATCTGTTCTGCCCAGCGTGAAGTTGAGTTGAGCTAGGTTGTATTTAACGTTGACTGCGAGATATTCAGACCCGCTTGTGGGTAGTACCTCATTGGCCTTTTTAGCCGAAGCCACGGCTTGATCGAAAGTTCCTTTATCTATACTGAAAATGACATCACTTTGAAAGATTCACGAGTCTCGCAACACTTCTGGACTTCGGAGCACGCGTTTTGGCCATGAGTTTGCATCGTGACTTGAA
>JBCCFQ010000607.1:0-3123 GCA_039029655.1 Pseudomonadota bacterium
GTTAACAATCTCTACACCATCTGCGAAAAGCCCCCCACCTGGATCGGCCCCAAACGAAGGGCCAAACGGAATAGCTTGCGCGTCAGGATTGGCAAGCACAATGACGGTATCAGCGGCAGAGAAATCGACTTCCGCATCAGCTAAATTGATCGCTTCTTGGAGAAAACTGCGATGTCCGTTATATGTGGAAATGCCAGCGCCGTAGTGGGCTGATGACTTGCTAAGGCGTAGCCAAGTTAAGTGCGGTTGCAGGTTTAGGTCCATGCGTCCATAAGAAACGTGACTAAAGAAGTCAGGTGCGGTGGGTGACACAATGTTGAACACTTCCTCTGGCGTTCTGTTTGTAGCGGGAACGTCTTCAAAGTCAACAAAGAGAACGGATGCATTTACCGTGCCAACCGATGGCAACCGCCCCTCATAGCGTGGGACCGCAAGGCTAACAGTTGAGGAACTGGCCATAGGGAGGTAGCAATTTTCGGCCGAAACTAGGTCAGACGGTGGCAAAGGGGTCGGCGTATTTGTCGGTACCGGTGTATCCGTTGGTGTTGGCGTATCGGTTGGGCTAGGGGTGTTGGTCGCAGTTGGTAAAGGGGTTGAAGTTGGCGTATCGGTTGCTGTTGGTGACGGTGTATTTGTCGGTACCGGTGTGTCCGTTGGGGCAATGGTCGCTTCGACCTGCGCGATAGCGGCCGTTGGCTCAGCTGGTGTTGTGGTGCTGGTACATGCAACAAGCAGGCCGGACATTAGAATGAGGTAGCATCGCCCTAAGTTTTTGATAATCATTTTATTTCCTTTTTGAGATTGTGCTTTGGTTGTTTCAAAAACAAAGAAAATTGAACTCGATCATCTGACCTTCACTCTTGCGAGGATGTGTCAAAACCGAACATTTCCATATTGCTTTCGGTCATACCGGTAAACATGTTACCGGTATGACCGAGATAGATCACTTAAGGGGACGAAGTAACAAAGGGTAAAAAGATAGACGTCGATGCTGGTGGCCCTGCGATCGGGTTCATCGTCAGGTGCAAGTCCGTTACTTCGGGTGGCACGCCAACGGCCGGGCTGATACGTGTCTCGTAGCCGTCCGCCTCTACAACGATGTACCAGCAGCCAATCGCTACATCCCAAGCGTAGTAGCCTGTATCGTCGGTGAATAGCGGGTTTTGAAGCGGGTGGATTTCTTGCGGGTTAGCCAACGGATTACCCATTCGGCCGATTTGCAGCGCTGGCGCCATATCGTTCCAGACAGATGGCCGGGTATCGAGCGTGTGACACGTATTAAATCGCGTATCAGACAGCCCGGTCTTTGGCACCCAGCCGTCAATTGTGTACAGCGTAACCGTTGCCCCGACAATCGGATCGCCGGTCACCGAATCGGTGATGAAACCGCTGGGGTCGATCAGCCCGTGGCCGATTACTTCTTCAACCCGCTTGCTGCCACAGTCGTAGGCAACCTTGAAAGTACCTAGAGCAAAGTCAGCCCTTGGGACGGTTCCTGTGTAAGTCGCTCCATCAGCCGTCATTAGATACTCAAATGTACCATTACTTTCCGTCTCAAATATGAGTGCGACATTGGTGGGGAGCGCACCATTGTCGCATGTGATCTCCATTGAGAACGTCAGGTCAGATATGTTGCTGCCACCAGCGACCCGGATATTCCACTCACCTGTTGCTGGGTCGACCCATACACGGTTTCCGCCTGTAAGAAGCATAGCCTTTGGTGGTAGAGGCGGAAAAGCTTGGGCATTGATATTCGGCGTCGTCTCCCCCGATGTCACGGTTACATTGCTATAGACTTTTTTGCGCCCCAGCATCCAGAATTCAATAAGGTATGTACCTTCAGGCAAGTTTTCGATCACATAATGGCCGTTGGCATCGGTGACTCCTGAGAACCATTGGTTTGAAATAGCGACTCCAGCAATGGCGCCTTCTAATGGTGAGCCATCACTGCTTGTAATGGTGCCGGTGATGCGTCCGGGGAGCGTGACGGTGCTTGTCACGATGTCACTATTGTTGCTTGTGTCTGCGTCGCTACCGTCTCCGGTTATAGAAACTGTGTTAGTCAGCACTGTTGTTATCGCCACCGAATCAGGAACATCTACTGTCAGTTGAATAAACCCATTCTGGTTTGGCGCAAGAGAGCCAATCGAAAAGATGACATCGTCATCAACTTGCTCCATCGTGCCGAGGAAGGGGGTACTTTGGTGGGTTTTGTAGCTAACATCGGCGGGAAGCGTATCAGTCAGAATCACGTTTTCAACCGTACGATTACCGATATTGCGGTAGTAAATGACGTAGTGCTGCGTACCACCTGGTACTGTCGGACGATAAGGCCCTCTCTTCTCAACCTCAAGATCTTGGAAGCTAGCAGCAACATTAACCGACCGTTGGTGGCTGTTGTTTGCCAAGTTGGAATCAGTCGTCATCGTCGTAATTGTCACATCGCTTTCGATGATATCTTCGACAAGAGCTGTATCTGAAAGACGCACTGTCAGATAGAGTACGCCACTAGCAAAGGCTGGCAACTCAGGCATATGCCAAGATACAACGTTGCCTGTATTTTGTAGTGTTGGTGTTTGAGTCCCGATCGTAAAGCCAGGTGGTGAGGAGACATAGCTTAGTTCAGCAGGTAGTGTGCTGCTGATCCAAACGTCAGAAGCGGTGACGGTGCTCAAATTCGAGTAGGCGATATAGAAGGTAAATTCGTCACCAGCGATGACCGATTCGACAGACACATCATTTTTAACACGTATGTCTGTTTCGGTGACCGAACTGACCGAAACATAAGCTTCGGCCGAATCTGAAATAATCGCCCCTGTGCCAACGCTGGCGTGCCAAGTGGCCATACTAGGGGTGTCGACATTTATCGGTGCGGTCGTTGAGAACGTATGCGTCATACCCGGAGCCAGTGAGAAGGTAGCGTCATTGAGTAAAGTTCCTAGTTTATTGTCTATCAGCGTATGATTCGTTAACGTCGTACCTCCCTGGTTGGTCACCGCATAACAATAGGTCACTTCCGTGCCAGCCATCACGCCTATGAAGCTGCTACCGCAACTACCGTTCACGCCGACAGACTTCGACAGGAAGATACGATCGGGAGCAACGGTCTGATCGCACGTGAAC
>JBCCFQ010000608.1:0-3118 GCA_039029655.1 Pseudomonadota bacterium
CCTATTGAATTTTGTTATGCAGGATTTCTACGCCAAAATCTTTTTTGGAGGTCGAGTGGATCAACGCTATAAGCAGCTTGCTCGACTCAAGTTGTCGCTTGTGCATGGCTGCAGAACGTGTAACAAACAAAACGTACCCGGTGCCTTAGAAGCCGGTATCAGCCAAGCTGAAGTGGACGCCATGGAGAACTATCAGGACGGTCCATTTAGCGATGCTGATAAAGCCGTCTTGCGGTATGCCGAGCTTGTGTCTATGGATAACAACACAGAGTCCTTGGATGAAAAGCTGTATGCCCAGCTATCTACCCATTTTTCCGATGAGGAAATATGTGAGTTGGGTGTTGCCATGGCGGTAATCACCGGGATGGCCAAACTGTCCTTTGTGTTGGACCTGGTGGAGCGAGAAGATTACTGTACTTTCAATTAGTTAGTACTGCTTCTGTTGGGCCCGCACCGCAGCAGTAAAAAAAACAGTCGTGCTTGACTTTTTTTCCCAAATAGCTGAGCATCTTAAGAATCAGGCTACCTATCCCCGGGGGGAGAGATCTATGAGGACGCAATTCCTTCGCACTGTTCGTTCAAAAGCTTTGGGCTTAGTTGTGTTAGCGCTTTTGGCACCCCATCCCAGTCTTTGGGCCCAACAAGTGTTGGATGAGGTGATCGTAACGGCAACCCGCCGAGCTGAAACGGACCTACAAACCACACCGGTTTCCGTGTCTGCGGTTAACACGGAAGAGTTTGAAAAACTGTTCGCGCAAGACATCGGTGAGATCGCGTTGTTTGTGCCTAATTTTTCTGCGGCGACTGTTACTGGCTTTAACGCCGCGTCGTTTGCCATGCGTGGAGCTGCGGAAACAGACATCATTGTTTACTTCGATCCCAAAGTGGGTGTAATCGTTGATGACTTTGTTGTACCTCATGTGCAGACCCAACTTTTAGAACCCTTCGATATTGAAGCCATTGAAGTACTTCGGGGACCTCAGGGCACGTTGTTCGGGAAGAACACCACCGCAGGTGCGGTCGTCGTCAGAACCAGACGGCCGGACCTGGATGGTGGTACTTCTGTTGAAGGGAGTTTGCAGTACGGTCGATTCAATGACCTGAAACTTCGTTTCTCAGCTGATACGCCAATAAGCGACACCTTGGGTTTTCGTTTTGCTGGCATCTACCAAACCAGTGATGGTTACTATGAAAACGGTAAGGTAGATACACCCACCGATGCTTTTGGCGGTGCTGTGGGCGACGCCGCGTTGGCCGACGGCACCACCGTTGCTGGTGACGGCGAAAGCCTTGGTGGTAAAGATGTCTTTTCTGGTCGTGCCAAGCTTCTTTTTCAGCCAAACGATGATTTTTCCTTGTTGGCGCAGTTGGAGTTGGTGAGAGATCGTAGCGATCCGGTACCTGTGGTCAACGATACCCCGGCTGCTGCGGGGCAGTTGGCCACCTTGTTTGGCTTTCCAGGGGTTAGTTCTGGGGATCCGTTGGAACAAGCGGGTATTCATCAAAGCGCAATTGTTAACCTCAATGAAGAGCAAGAGGTGGATATTTTTGGCGTCTATTTCAACGCCGAGTATGCACTTGAAAACGCCACGCTGTATGGCGTGGCAGGATTTAGGCATCAAGAATCCCGTTTGCCCAACGAATACTTGGGTACACCGTATGAAAGTTTTTTTGCAGCCACTCGGGATGATGATCGAGACACCTTTCAGCTCGAGGGTCGTATAGCGTCCAACTACGACGGCAACTTTAACTACGTAGCTGGCATTTTCTTTCAGAACAACGATGCCGAGTTCTGCGTATTGCAGCAATTGGGACTCACCGAGTTCTTTGGGTCGGCGGTCATCGGGGTTTTGGACAACAATAATCCCTTGTTACTGTGTAATGCACAAGATGCCTCCTCTGTAGCCGGATTTGCGGATTTAACCTGGGATCTGAGTGACCGTTGGCAAATCGGGATTGGCGCTCGGTTGACCAATGAAGAAAAAGATTACATCGCGCGTGAGGGTCTTCCCACCGTTTTGATATTCCCTGGCGGTGCATTTAACGAGCCTTTGGACGGGCAGGACTACAGCCTTGCAGCGGCCAGTGTTCAAACTAATTCCGAGTCATGGACGGAACCCACCTGGCGATTTACTACGTCTTATCAGTTCAACGAAGATGTATTCGGCTACTTTACCGCTTCTCGTGGCTTCAAGAGTGGTGGTTACAACGACCAAGCGGGATCAGGTGGATTCGCTAACTTCCCCTTGTCTTCTTACGACCCGGAGTTTGCTACCAACTTTGAGGCAGGCGTAAAAAGCACTTTGCTGGATGGTCGCGTTCGATTGAATGCCACCTACTTCAACGTGAACTACGAAGACTTCCAACGAAGCACTGTAGTGTCTTTACCAGGCACTGCATTCCAAGAAACTCGAACCTTTAACGCGGCGGATGTAGATGCCCAAGGCCTAGAGGTAGAGTTAGAAGCCTTATTGGCTGAGAACCTCACCTTGCGAGCGAACGTAGGCACCTTGGACGCCGAGTACAACGAGTTTGTACTTGATCGTAACTTGGACGGCGTGCTTGAAGATTTTTCTGGTCGCGATGTTGTGCGCTCACCGGAAGTTACCGCTGGCATCGACCTCACCTATAACCAGCCTTTGGCTAGCGGTGGATCGATTCGATGGAACACTAACTTTAACTACGAAGATGAGAACATTTACTACTATAACGATGATATCGGAGAACAGTTCGATACCATTTTGGAAGCGAGAAGTATTCTCAACTTCAACGTAACGTACACCTCACCTGATGAACGGTACTATGTGGCCGCATTTGGGAAGAACCTGACTGATGATCGCTATAAGACAGCATCCCAGGCCGTCGGTATTTTGTGGACCTTTTCTAACTATGGACCACCAAGAACCTATGGGGTTGAGGTAGGTTTTAGAACGGGCAGATAAGTCCCCCATGTCTGCCTTTAGCGGCAAAACCGCTATTGTCACTGGCGCCTCTCGCGGGATCGGTGCGGGTTCGAAGCTCTCTTCAGGAAGCGCGAGCGTCGCCGCATTCGTTCCAATGTCATGGACGGCGATTGTGGCCACGATTCCGAACCTCCGTACGCTTTGGCACCTGGCCG
>JBCCFQ010000609.1:0-3113 GCA_039029655.1 Pseudomonadota bacterium
GGTAGCTTTAGAAACAGTTATGAAAAACATGCTAAGCACAGTTGTTCGCCGCCGCCGTATCGGATTGACCGAGGCTGGGCCGTGACCTGATGTTTTAAAGATTTTGTCCGAAACCCAGCCATTGAGCTGGGTTTTTTCGTTATTGGCGGAGTAAAAATGCAGAAAAACTTCATTACCACCCAGAATTGGTCTCAGTCAGACCTTCAAACGCTTATCCATGAAGCAACGCGTTTGAAACAGGGTTTATCCAGTAACGCCTTGTCTGGAAAGGGCGTTGCCTTGCTATTTTTCAACCCGTCCATGCGAACCCGCACCTCGTTTGAGCTTGGAGTGCACCAACTGGGAGGAAAGGCCATTGTTTTGAGTCCCGGCAAGGATGCTTGGCCCATTGAATTTCAGTCGGGTACCGTCATGGACGGGGATGCGGAAGAGCATATCGCAGAGGTGGCTCAGGTCTTGTCTCGGTATTGTGATCTGATTGCCGTCCGGGCATTCCCAAAGTTTCAAGACTGGCAAGAAGATAAAAAAGACACCTTAATCCACCAGCTGGCCCGGTACTCATCGGTTCCGGTCATCAACATGGAGACCATTGTTCATCCCTGCCAGGAGCTGGCCATGATGATGACGCTCCAGGAAAAACTCCAGGAAAGGGAAAAAGTGAAATTTCTCCTAACCTGGACCTATCACCCAAAACCGCTCAATACCGCAGTTGCTAACTCGGCGCTACTTATGGCCACCAAGTTTGGTTTGGATGTAACCCTACTTTGTCCCACAGAGGACTATTTGTTGGACCCTATGTTTATGGATCAAGCCCACACCAATTTGGAAGCCAACGGTGGCACGCTGAATGTGACGCACGACATTCAAACCGCCTACACCGACGCCGATTTTGTCTATGCAAAAAGTTGGGGCTCCCTGGCTTACTTTGGTCAATGGGAAAAAGAAAAGACGATTCGTGATCAGTTTAAACACTTCATCGTGGATGAAGAAAAAATGGCGCTGACCAACCAAGGCTTGTTCAGTCACTGCCTACCCTTAAGAAGAAACGTCAAGGCTACGGATGCAGTGATGGATGCAGACTATTGCGTGGCCATTGACGAGGCGGAAAATCGCTTACACGTTCAAAAAGCTTTAATGGCGCAATTAGCCGGTGAAGGAGTAGATTCATGAGCAGCACTCAACCCATTGTTTTGGCGTTTTCCGGAGGTTTGGATACAAGCTTTTGCGTGCCATGGCTTAAGGACAAAGGTTACGAAGTCACTACAGCTTACGTTGATACGGGCGGCACCAGCGACGATGAAAAGGCCTACATCGAAGAGCGGGCCATGTCCTTAGGTGCGGTCAGGCACGTGACCCTCGAGAGAAGCCAGGCGCTTTGGCATCAAGTGGTGGTTCCGCTAGTTCAATCCAACGAGTGGTATCAGGGCCAATATCCCCTCTTATGTTCCGACCGTTACCTCATCGTTGAAGCCTGTGTAGAGCTGGCAAAAGACATTGGCGCCAGATCTGTGGCCCATGGATGCACAGGAATGGGTAACGACCAAGTTCGATTCGACCTGTCACTCAGTGCATTGTGTGACCTTGAGATCGTCGCACCTATAAGAGAGCTTCAAAAACAGGTGAGTCAGGTTCGAGATTACGAGATCGATTATCTGAAACAACTTGGATTCGAAGTTAGAGATAAGAGCAGTCAGTACAGTATCAACGAGAATCTTCTGGGCGTGACCATTTCCGGAGGAGAAATTGATGAATGGCTACCACCGTCGGATGATGTTTGGCAATGGACTAAGCCTGCTCAAGACTGGCCCAATCAGCAATTGCAAACGCAACTACAATTTGACCACGGAGTACCGGTAGCGTTGGATGGTCAAGAACTCCCCGGGCCAGCAATGTTGTCCAAACTCAATCAAGCATTGGGTCGTTATGGGGTCGGTCGTGGTATCTATACGGGTGATACCACCATCGGATTGAAAGGTCGCATCGCCTTTGAAGCACCCGGTATTGTGGCACTGTGTGCTGCACACCGGGCCCTAGAGGAAACCACAGCAACTCGGTTACAGAGCCAATTCAAACCCTTAGTCGCCAACAAGTGGGTGGAATTGGTTTATCAAGGGTTCTTCTTTGAACCTCTAAAGAAAGATCTAGATGCTTACCTGAGTGCATCACAAGCGTCAGTTTCAGGTGTCGTCACTCTCACCACCAGCGGTGGGCAAGTCCTGGCCAGCGCCGTTGAATCCGACAACATACTCAAAGCCAGTGATGCTGTGTATGCACAGTCAGCCAGTTGGACCCCAGAGGAAGCCGTTGGATTTGTGAAGCTATTAGGACAAAGCACGGAACTATGGACTAAGAAACACCGGGTGGGCTCATGAACAATACAGTGACTCATTTGTCCCACCTGGTGGCGGCGGATACTCAAAATCCCCCGCGCAAAATAACGTCAAATTCCCACGTGTTTGAGTATCTGAGTGAACAACTCGCGGGCTTTGAAATAGAAGTATCCGATCTAGGGGAAGGCTGCGTTATCTTTCATGCGGTCCGTGGCAATCCTAGCCAGGTTTTCAATTTCCATTTGGATACCGTTCCCGCCTCTGAACAATGGACCAAGAATCCATTTGAACTGCATGTAGATGATGACAAAGCCTATGGCTTGGGAGCCTGCGATATCAAAGGGGCTCTCGCTTGCATGCTGACGGTGGCTCAACAAACCACCGGAGACTTAAGTCTCTTGGTAACCAGCGACGAGGAAGCAGGCAATAGTCATTGCGTCAGACACTTTGTCGCACAACCCCACGACTACCAGGCTGTCGTTGTAGCGGAACCAACGGGTTGCCGTGCCGTAACGGCCCATCGGGGCGTTATTAGTGCGACGCTAACTTTCGATGGAATTCCTGGACACGGCTCAGAGGCACGGGCCCTAAACGACAACGCCATCCACAAGGCCATGAATTGGGGACACGACGCACTCTCCTACGTCGCCTCTCGCCAAGAAGAATCCTTTGAAAATCTCCAGGGCATCCGGATGAATGTGGGCACCATCCAAGGAGGTATTAAACCCAATGTCATCGCCCCCAACGCTAAAATGAGGTTAGGTGTTCGTACATTGCCTGAAC
>JBCCFQ010000610.1:0-3080 GCA_039029655.1 Pseudomonadota bacterium
AACAGAAGTCATGCTGTACACAGGCGGGTTCGAAGCCTTGGGTGTTTTCAGTCACGCCATTTATTAGCGTTAGCATCTCAGGTATTGAACACCCAAGGGGCTGCTCTCCGCCACAGGGGACATCGGGTGCTTGCCAGGCTCGTTTGTTGATGGAACGAATTTCTTTGTAAGCAACCGTTTTATCATTCCCGCTTATGCTTTCTGTTCCGACGGTCGATACTTTCAGGTTCACCGTTTCCCCTGCGACGGTTTCAATCGTGACCTTGTCACCGCTTTTGACACCCGCCTGAATAAAATTAGGGTATGGTCTGATGACATGAGTGGGAGTGCACGCTGTGCTTGTTAACAAAAGCATAGTGAGAAGCACAATACGCATTAACAGCGCCCCCGTCTTCAGTGATGGATCAGTCTAAGCCGACGACTTCAGGCGCGCGATCACCGCCATTTCCTGCTCGGCTGTTGGCCACCGGCGCGGATTAGCTCTTCGCTCAGCGGGCTGTGCTTGCCACCAGTCCCAAGTGTCTTGGATGCTGGTGGCGAGAGAGCGATAGGTCATACCTGCAGCCACCGAAGCACTGGCGTCCATGTGCCGCTCTTTTGTCCCGCTCCACATCCAGGGTGGATTGAACTCCATTTCTTCGGTGAGTGCTGGGGTTAGCCAATGAAGATTGACTGGGGCTGAACTGAATGCTCTAAAGCCCATCATCACGTCACGATTGGTGACGACGGACGCTGGGCCTGTTCCAAGGTAGATACCGGGTACGTCTCTTTCACCCAGAGATACGATGAAGTGGCACAGGTCTCGAGCATCAATCCATGCGGCTTCGTTCCTGGGTGAGGGGCACACAATGTCGCCGCCTCGGTGAAAACGATCCACCCAGTAGGTGAAACGATCGCTACTGTCGCCGGGACCCACTATCACAGTGGGTCTTATTATCGTTGCTTTATCACCAAACACGTCTTGCACAATTTGATCACACTCAGCTTTCAGCGGGCCGTAGGTGTCGCCGTTGACCTCTTCGGTGTCGGGGAATATGGAGTACATGGGTGATGTATGGTCCACCGAAGGGGTTTTGTCGTAATCGTATACTGCGGTAGTAGAAGTGAAGATGTAGCGAGTACAGCGACCCTTGAGTAACTGAGCTGAATCTCGTACGTGACGTGGCACGTAACCGGAATTGTCGATGACAACATCCCAGGTCCGGTTGCCTTCAAGCACCTTTAAACCGCCATCAATGTTCGCGTCACGATTGCCAACCAGTTCTTCCACACGATCACCGTATAACCCCGAGTTTCTGCCACGATTGAACATGGTCACCTTGTGGCCACGGTCTAACGCGTAGTTGATTTGGTGTGGCCCAATGAAACCGGTCCCACCGAGGAAAAGAAAAGATAGTTGTTCGTCCGCTTGGGCTTGCAGCGAACTGGTCATGGATAAACCCAGCAACGCGGCGCTACCGCCTAAGAATTCGCGTCTTGTTGTCATTATGTTTCCTAGTCTCGGGATTGTATTTACAGATTATAAGGTGTCCTGCCAGTCCCGATTATGCCTTTGAAATGACACTTGTGTGGCGTGAGATTCATCTTAAGTTTGCTCCTAAACAATTGTGGGTTTTAGTGCTGTTGCGCCGCAACATTGAGAGCCCGAAGCTTAAGCTTTCTTAAGAAACGTTAATCGGATCTCGCGCATATTATCAATAGGGGAAAAAAAAGGGCCAATTCATGGGTGTAGATCCCATTTCCATACTTGTTGTCGACGATGACCAGCAGCTGGGTTCCATGCTTACGGCATTGCTGCGTTCAGAGGGGTTTGCCGCCGAGTTTGTTCCAAGTTCTGAAAAGGCGTTAACCCAAGTGTCCAACCCCTCACTGCGACTCTGTATTTTGGACATCATGATGCCGGGTATGAACGGTCTAGATCTCTTGACCTTCATCCGAAAGCAATCCGATGTGCCCGTTTTGATGTTAACGGCTCGGGGAGACGACGCTGATCGTATCCTGGGTTTTGAGCGAGGCGCGGATGACTATGTGCCAAAACCCTTTAATCCCAGAGAATTGTTGCTCAGGGTCAAAGCGATTTTAAAGCGAACCCGCGAAGATCAGACTTCAGAAAAGTCCCTGTCGGTTGGCGCACTTACCCTTGAACCCCGCAGACATGAGGTTTCGCTCAAAGGCACTGTGCTGCCGCTGACGGGTGCAGAGTTGAGGATTCTTGAGGCTTTGATGCGTGAAGCCGGTCGGGTGGTATCCCGAGAGAGTTTGACTAAATCAGCCCTTGGTCGCTCGTTGACCGCTTACGACCGCAGCCTCGATACTCACATGAGTCATTTGAGAAGAAAGTTGGGTGCCGACGGTTCTGGGGATTCACCCATCCGCAGTATGCGAGGTGCAGGGTATGTGCTTATCGCGGATGAATGGGAACCACCTGATGCTTAAAAGTATCTTTTGGAAAATCTTTCTTTCCTTTTGGCTTGTGATGCTGTTTGTAGTGACGGTCACAACATTGTTGAGTTTGAACATTGGCAGTGATTGGGCGAAACAGGTGGCTGGGTTTAATTTCTGGGAGCTTCCAGATATGGCCCAGGACGCCTATGATCAAAATGGTATCGAGGGAGTACGAAACCTGCTGGAAGACCAAACCAATTTTCCACCTGGATTGACCCTCTATATTCTCGACGATGAAGGCAATGACATCTTAGACCGTGATACACAACTGGCGCGGCCTCCCTGGTTAAAGGGGAGAATGTCATCAAAGCTGCTTCAAATCATACCTCAGATTCAGTTGCGCACAGATGAAGGTGCGGCTTACCGGGTGTTGATGGGGCGGGCGGAACCAAAACCTTTAGGTGTGTTGGGTGCGCCGGAGATACGTGGTGTTGTGATTCCGGTTGCGCTCATTGTTAGTGCACTCGCCTGTTTGTTGCTGACCCAATATTTCTCTCGACCCCTTGCCCGTATGGTCGAGGCTGCCCGGGAACTGGCCGAAGGCAATTTGGCCCGACGGGTCGCAATCGGTAGTCGGTCTGACGAAATCGGTATGTTGGGACGACAGTTCGACGCGATGGCGGACAAGATTCAAA
>JBCCFQ010000611.1:0-3075 GCA_039029655.1 Pseudomonadota bacterium
AAACGAGTTGTTTCCATAACAGGCAAGGGCGATTACCAAAGCCTGCATGGGCAGTGTGTTTACTTCCATGAGATAGGCTATACATGGATTTGAATTGATCACCATTTCATAGGCTAAGCCCATCTGCCCTCGGCGATAATTCTGTTCAAGAGAAATAAACTGTTTGCCAAATGACCAGTGGTTGTATCCCAGAGGCATACCAACAGAACTGTAGGCATCCAACATTTGTTCTGCGGTAATCAACTCAAGCTGGTTCGGATAGGTATCCAAGTGATACTTGGATGCGATTCTGGCACATTCCTCGTCATAACGTTGTATGAGAGAGAAAGTCCATTCCGATGAATCAGAAATGACGCTCATGCTGCTCTTTCGCGTTTCTCAAACAATTCTCGAAAGACTGGATAGATGTCTTCAGCTTTGTTGATTTGCTTCATTGCAAAATTGCTATGGGTTGCCTCGATCTTTGTGTATTCATGCCACAGGCTTTGATGCCGGCTGGCATTGACTTCGACGTAAGAAAAATACTGAACCAAAGGTACGATATCTTCGGTAAGCAATTGCCTGCATCCTGGTGAGTCTGCTTCCCAGTTGTCGCCATCCGAAGCCTGGGCGGCATATATGTTCCAGGCAGAGGTCGGATAGCGCTCTCGCATGATGTCCCGCATCAAGTAAAGCGCGCTAGACACCACAGTGCCACCGGTTTCTCTAGCGTAAAAGAATTCCTCTTCCGTTACTTCCTTTGCGATGGTGTGGTGTCGAATAAAGACCACATCTATTCGCTCATAGTTTCTTTGAAGAAACATATAAAGTAGTACGAAAAACCGCTTGGCTAAGTCTTTTCTAAACTGGTCCATAGAACCTGATACGTCCATCAAACAAAACATCACGGCTCTTGTGCTGGGTTGCGGGACACGAATCCGGTTGTTGTATCGCAAATCGAAGGTGTCTATGAAAGGCACCTTGCGAATTTTCGCTTTCAGTCGTTCCACCTCATCCATCAACTGATTTACTTTTGGATGGGGAAGCGTGACTTGGTCAATAAGTCGATTGAGTTCCTCTTCCGCTTCTCTTAGACGGCGTCTGGTGGAGGCGCTCAAAGCAACCCGGCGCGCCAGTGACTGTCGCATGGAGCGCACGATACTGATGTTTGATGGTACGCCAGCCGTGGTGTAGCCTGCGCGCACGGATTTGTAATCGGGTTCTCTCGCCAGTTCTTTTTTGACCAAGTCTGGAAGCGCTAAGTCCTCGAACATAAGGTCTAAAAATTCGCTGCGGGATAACTCGAAAACAAATTCATCGTCACCAGATCCATCCTTGCTGGCTTTGCTACCTTTACCTTTGCCGCCACCTTGCTGAGGTCTTGGCACACGGTCGCCAGAGTTAAACTGTCTGTTACCAGGGTGAATGATTTGTTTTAGGCCACCAGACCCGTGGGTAAATCTAGGTTCAGAAATATCCTTGGAAGGAATGTTAACTTTTTCGCCTTTGTCCATGTCCTTGATCGATCGGCCCTGCATAGCGTCAGACACCGCTTTCTTAAGCTGATCTTTATAGCGCTTAATAAAGCGCTGTCGGTTGACGGCGCTTTTGTTTTTGCCGTCCAGCCGTCGATCAATCAGGTAGCTCATGAGGCTTTACGAACTCGAAGATACCACTCGGACAAAAGTCTAACTTGTTTCGGTGTGTAGCCCTTTGTGACCATTCGCTCAACAAATTCCTGATGTTTTTTCTGATCCTCTTCTGAAGCCTTGGGATTGAATGAGATCACGGGGAGTAGGTCCTCTGTTCGCGAGAACATCTTCTTCTCAATCACCAAGCGCAGTTTCTCGTAGCTGGTCCATTCAGGATTCTTGCCTTCATTCTTGGCCCGGGCCCGCAATACAAAATTAACGATTTCGTTTCGGAAGTCTTTAGGATTGCTGATGCCGGCGGGCTTCTCAATTTTCTCAAGTTCGTCATTCAAAGCTTTACGATCCAGCATCTCGCCTGTATCTGGGTCACGGTACTCTTGATCTTGGATCCAGAAATCTGCGTAGGTCACGTACCGATCGAATAGGTTTTGCCCGTATTCGGAATAAGACTCGAGATAGGCTGTCTGTAATTCTTTGCCAATAAACTCTGCGTATTCGGGTGCTAGGTAGCCTTTTAAGTAGCTGATATATTTCTCTTCGAGCTCCGGTGGGAATTGTTCTTGAGCAATTTGCTGCTCCAACACGTATAACAAGTGAACTGGGTTTGCAGCAACTTCTGCGTGGTCAAAATTGAATACCTTGGACAAAATCTTAAACGCGAAACGCGTGGACAAACCTGTCATGCCTTCGTCAACACCGGCGTAGTCACGGTATTCCTGCACCGATTTGGCTTTGGGATCCGTGTCCTTCAAATTTTCACCGTCATAAACTCTGAGCTTCGAGAATAGGCTGGAGTTTTCAGGTTCTTTAAGTCGTGATAGCAATATGAACTTGGCTAATATATCCAATGTATCCGGTGCACAAGGTGCCTCCGACAAAGAACTCTCACGCAGTAGCTTGTCATAGATTTTTATTTCCTCGGAAACACGCAAACAGTAGGGTACTTTTACAATGTAGATCCGATCGAGAAACGCCTCGTTGTTCTTATTGCTTTTGAACGCCTGCCATTCAGATTCGTTAGAGTGAGCAAGAATCACACCCTCAAAGGGCAGGGCCGCAAGGCCTTCAGTGCCGTTGTAGTTGCCTTCCTGGGTGGCCGTCAGCAATGGATGTAGAACTTTTATGGGGGCCTTGAACATCTCCACAAATTCCATCAAACCCTGGTTCGCTAAACACAGACCGCCCGAATAGCTGTAAGCGTCAGGGTCGTTTTGTGCGAAGTGCTCCAGCTGTCGAATATCGACTTTGCCCACCAAAGAAGAAATGTCTTGATTGTTTTCATCGCCTGGCTCCGTTTTAGCAATAGCGATTTGCCGAAGCATGGAGGGCATTAACTTAACGACTTTGAATTTAGTAACGTCACCGTTAAATTCTTCTAAGCGCTTAGTGGCCCAAGGTGACATGATAGTTCGGAGATAGCGTTTGGGTATTCCGTAGTCTTCTT
>JBCCFQ010000612.1:0-3073 GCA_039029655.1 Pseudomonadota bacterium
ATCCCGTGGCATCTGGCAAAGAAGAACGTCTTCGATTGGATCTTGAGCGGGCAGACTATTGGATAGGTCAGGGTGCACAGACCTCTGATCGTGTGGCGACCTTGATTAAGGACGGCCGTAAGCAGGTAACCGCTTAAAGACAGCGGCGGCTCATCCCACCGTGGCGTTCCAGGCTGACGAGTTTGTTGTGGTTGGCCGAATTGCGGGAGTCTACGGGGTAAAGGGATGGGTGCGGGTGGAATCCTTCACCCAACCGATAACGAATATTTTTGACTATGACCCTTGGACTTTGTTGGGTCCAGGGGGCACACAGCGCCAGTGTGCAAAGGCCGAGGGCCGGCCCCACGGCAAAGGTCTGATCGCCAAATTTGAGGGCCTGTCGGATCGTGAAGAAGCCGTCGCACTGGTTGGCCATGAAGTAGCGGTGCCTCGGCGTGAGTTACCGGAAGTGGAGCAAGGGTCATTCTACTGGGCAGATCTAGAGGGTCTGTCGGTGGTGACCAAGCAAGGCCAAGCGTTAGGCCAAGTGGATCACCTCATCGAGACTGGGGCAAATGACGTCTTGGTGGTGGAAGGTGAAAGACAGCGTTTGATTCCGTTCTTGTGGGAGCGGGTAGTGCTCCAAGTAGATTTGGACGCTAAGCGAATTACGGTGGATTGGGACCCGGAGTTTTAGCATGGATTTGAGGGTGGTCACCCTTTTTCCAAAGATGCTGGATCTGTTTGGAAAATACGGAGTCACCGGCCGAGCCGTGGAGGCAGGACGTGTGCGCCTGTCGGGCATCAATCCCAGGGATTTTGCCGATGATCTTCATGGGACGGTGGATGACCGACCCTATGGGGGTGGCCCAGGCATGGTGATGAAGGTGCAACCCCTTGAAAAAGCGTGGTGCGCTGCTAAGCAGGGTTTGGCAGGGGATTATCAGACGGTGATTTTGTCGCCAGAGGGACGATCCTTTGATGCAGGGGTGGCGCGAAAGTTAGCCAAGCTAGACGGATTGATTTTGATTTGTGGTCGATACGAAGGGATTGACCAGCGGTTTTATGAGTTAACCCAGGCAGAGGTTGTTTCCCTAGGAGACTTTGTCCTCTCAGGCGGTGAACTCGCAGCACTGGTTGTGGCAGACAGTGTGGTTCGGTTGCTCCCCGGAGTGTTAGGGGATGATGAGTCAGCCAATCAAGACTCATTTTGTGCTGGATTGTTGGATTATCCACACTACACCCGACCAGAGAGTTTTGAAGGGCAACAGGTTCCTGACGTGCTTTTGAGTGGGGACCATGGGGCCATAGCCCGGTGGCGCTTAAAGCAAGCATTGGGCAGGACCTGGCGTCTAAGGCCAGACTTGTTGGCGGGTCGCACATTGAGCGACGAAGAACAAGTGTTGTTGGACCAGTACAAGTTGGAATTTGAGCAAAATAGTAGTGAGTAGCAGATCATGAGCAACATCATCGACGAACTCGAAAAAGAGCAAATGGAAAAAAAGATCCCGAGCTTTGCGCCCGGTGACACCGTGGTGGTCAAAGTAAAGGTGAAAGAAGGCAACCGAGAGCGTTTGCAGGCCTATGAGGGTGTCGTGATTGCAATACGAAATCGTGGTCTTAACTCTGCCTTCACGGTGCGTAAGATTTCCCATGGTGAGGGTGTAGAACGGGTCTTCCAAACCTATAGTCCCGCCATCAGTGAGATTCAGGTCAAACGTCGTGGCGATGTGCGTCGGGCTAAGTTGTACTATCTGCGAGAACGCACGGGTAAAGCAGCCCGGATCAAGGAAAAGATCGAGCGGCACTAATCCCTCGGTGTCGGCAACCCGACGCCGACCATTCAGAGTTCTTTCAGTATCAGAAATGGTGTGTGTCTTCTGGCGATACACACCATTTTTTGTAAAATTCAATGCCTTGGGCCTGGAACCCAGTCCCAAATTGATGTTCCAATAGTCTGATTACCCGCGAGCCGAGGAGTCGTTGTTTGACCAGTTCGATTGGCCGGAACCTGTTGCGGAATGCCCAACTCACGTTCTTTCCATTGTGTTGCATCCTGTTTTTAAGTGGTTGTTCCGCACTCACAACCCGTATTGGCACCGGCGTAGCCAATGATTTGTCGTCCGCCATCCTCAATCACGACGATCTAGAAACCGTTCGTGACGGCGCGCCCGCCTATCTGTTGATGGTGGATAGCTTCGTACAGGACGATGACGCATCTCCGAAGTTACTTCAGGCCGCGGCGCAGCTTTATGCGGCATACGCGGCTGTGTTCGTGGAACAACCTGATCGTGCCAAGAGACTGAGCAGTCGCGCTCGTCGGTATGGGGAGCGAGCCCTCTGTGGTGAGGCAAGTCCCGATGCGGCGTCGGTCACTATCGATTTTGGTGAATGCGGTTGGAGCGGGTTGCCCCACGAGTCCTTGGTGGGCGAGCTAGACAAACTGGGCCAGAAAAACACGGCTTCGCTGTATGCGTTCACATTGAGCTGGCTCGGTTGGATTCGGGCTCACAGTGATGATTTCGTGGCCTTAGCTGACCTGCCAAAAGTAGAAACTGCGCTGAACACATTGCGGTCGCTGGACCCGGAGTATGAGGCAGCCAACATTCAGTTGTATCTGGGTATCCTGAATACACTCAGGCCGCCGGCACTGGGTGGAAAACCGGAAGTAGGTCGACAACATTTTGAACGAGCGGTCCAGCTCAGTGGAGGGCGGGACTTAAGCGCCAAGGTGGAGTATGCCCGAGGCTATGCAAAACTGGTTTATGACCGGGAGCTCCATGACCGCCTGCTAAAGGAGGTTATGGATGCATCGATCGAGTATCCGGGGTACACCTTAACCAACGCATTGGCTCAACGTCAGGCTGAGGAATTGCTCAAGTCTGCCGACGACTATTTTTGACAGAGTACATTAGACAGGTAACAGGTATGTTTTCTAGGTTTGTGAAAAGCGTAATCGTGGCGAGTATGTTGAGCTTGGCAAGCCCGACCTTTGCGCTAACCATCAAGCTTGCAACGGTGGCACCAGAAGGTTCCGGCTGGATGCAGGACATGCGCGCAGCGGCCAAAACCATCAAGGAGAGGACCGATGGTC
>JBCCFQ010000613.1:0-3069 GCA_039029655.1 Pseudomonadota bacterium
CAATGGCGTCCTACTGGTCGTCACCCACAGACGGATAACGGATCCCAATGAGTTGCTTGGTGCTAGCGGTGGTTGGCACACCCACCTAGATATTCTCAATGACGTTCTTGTTGGTAAACAGCCGCAACCTTTCTGGAAGGTCCACACACGGTTAGAAGAAGAGTACGCAAAACGCTTCGCCGATGACCTGTAGAGCTATCCAGCTAACCTGGACCAAAAGGTGCGGCGCTGATGGCAAACAGGATGAGCATTAAGGCAGTAAGCTTTGATGGAGCGTAGCTAATCTGTGAAGATAGCGCAGACACTAAACTGGGTGAGTTCCAGGAGGTTGTTCGTTGAATGGCCTCAGTTATGATCCAACTAAACAACATGACAAACACCGGTACCGAGCACTCGACCAGTGCAACCAGCGAAACAGATGGACCAATGTCTGTTGCACGCTGAGACCCAAGTGTGCCGGAGAGCTCCAACAGTTGGACGCCTACAAAGATCCAACCGAATTTCTGGATCATGGTGCCAAGACGAGCCGCCCGTTGTCTCTTGACGACTAAGGACGTAGCAACAATCATGAATGCCGCAAAGGAAAATAGCCAAACAGCAGTTGCATAGTTAACGTGTTTAAGCACCCATGCCTGCATGACCATCATCATGGATATTGAGAACACCGAGACGCCTAAATAGAAAAGGACACGGGGTGGTAGCCTAGCCGTCTGCGAACCCGTCAGGACTAATATCGCAAGTGCACCCACCCCAATGGACATGTAATGCAAGATATCCAGGCGTTCCCCCAAAAACAGGAAAGCCAGTAGAGGTACCAATAGAACACACAAGTTATTGGCGATTTCGATATTAACAGCGTCGTTCACTGCAAATAATGCTTTGAAGTAATAGTACACATGGGCGAGAAAGGCGAAGCCAGATCCAATACCCACCAGATAAACACCCGTAGGTCCTGAGAAATTGACACCGTCCCAAAGAAAAACCACGGGTAACAAACAAAACAAGCCCGCAATAGTTGGGCCATCCCATGGGGTCTTGTAAATTCCCTTACTCACGAAGCAAACGTCCAAAACACAGGACAGGGCCCAGGCGCTGGCCGCGAACAGCGACATGAAAATCCAGTTATCCATCCACAATCCTGTCACCATTTTTGTCCATTGTCCGCATACCTTAGCAAACAGATTTAGCCGTCTTTTTAGCTCACAAACCGTCTACTGAATGACATATCGCTGAGCCTTTTTGATGCAATCTCTGTAGGTCCTAAAGGGATTAGCGAAAAACAGAGTGTTTAGCGGACAGGAGAACTAAGCATGGATAGGAAACCGGGACTTGCACTAAGGCTTGCTCTAGCCTGTGGGTGTCTCTGGATGCCGGTCGGGAATGCCAACATTGATGTGTCCGGGCAGGCTACTCTGACCACCGACTATATGTTTCGCGGGGTCTCTCAGACTATGTCTGGCCCTGCGTTACAAGCGGAAATCCTGGTATCCCATGATAGTGGTTGGTACGGCTACGCTTGGGCGTCCAACGTTGATTTCGCCGATGCCACATCTCCCGACGATGGCGCCAATCTAGAAATAGACGTGGGTGTCGGGTATGCGTTTGGATTGACAGACAATCTGGTGTTCGATTTCGGAGCAAATGCCTATTTGTTTCCTGATCTACTTCCAGGGTTCGACTACGACTATGTTGAATGGTATGGCTCGCTGACTGTCTACGAAAGACTGAGTCTAACCGCAGCGTATACAAACAACGTGTTCGGCGAAGGGACCACTAACCGTACCTATGAAGTTGCCACCAACTTTCCTTTCCCCCGGGACCTGAGAGTCGAAATTCTAGTTGGTCATTCCGATCTGAGTGACGGATACGGTATGTCCTACCAATACGGAAAGGTTGGGATAGGAAACTCGGCCAAACGTTTTGGATGGCAATTAGACTATTTTACCACTAGCGACAATGTAGGAAGCATGTTTCGCCATACCAATGTTAAGGATCGCTTGGTTCTAACTTTGAGTTTCGATTTCTAGCGTAACAGTCTTTTCTTGTATCTCAGGCAAGATTCGTCAAACTAGGCGGGAGCTTGACGACGGAGAAGACTGTGAACATTACTACCCTGACTGTCACCCAGTTGTTACCAGCCTTTGTACCCGTCGTATTGGTGGTAGTCATCATGTGGTACTGGGGTCAGGGTTACGGTCGAGCTTTGTATGCTATTTGTCGCATGCTGTTACAGCTGACCCTCATTGGCTACTTTCTTGTTTACATATTTGAAAGTGATTCAAGTCTTGTAGTCAGTGGAGTGTTGGCCGTCATGGTTCTTGCTGCAAGTTACATTGCCTTAAATACGGTTGACCTAAAAAAATCCTTTCTTCTTCCCGCTTCTCTTTTGTCAGTTGTTATTGGCGGAGGATTGACTCTCGTGCTGATTACCCAAGGCGTGCTTCAGCTTCGACCTTGGTACCAAGCGAGTTTTGTGATTCCCTTAGCGGGTATGATTTTCTCTGCGAGCATGACAAACATCAGTTTAGCGTTGGAGCGCATCTGGGCCGAGCTAGATACCGGAAAGACCTATGAGCAAGCCCGAGATATCGCGTTTCGAGCGGCTATGATTCCTGTGATCAATTCGTTTTTCGCAGTGGGACTCATATCCTTACCCGGAATGATGACCGGGCAAATCCTGTCCGGAGTGTCGCCCATGGTTGCCTCCCGTTATCAAATTGTGGTCATGTGTATGATCTTTGGTGCGGCAGGCATATCGACGGCGATTTTCCTGACAACCATACGACATCCTTTGCTTTTACACAGAGCAGACATCGGCGTTGATAGTAAGTAGTCGACTCACATGACAACAGAAAAAAATTCCGACTCTTCCAAGGAAACTGTGGCTAGTAGGGATCCGGACTTCTCTCGAGCTGTTTTGGAGGATCTCTACCGGTATCCAAAGAAGACTTTGTATCTTGCTTACCTGCCGACTACACCTGCACCAGGCCGCCGAGGATCTGCACTGCCTTGAAAGCGCTTTCCGTTCCAGTAAATCGCCTGAACACTTCCCATTGTGCTCGACGTTTC
>JBCCFQ010000614.1:0-3068 GCA_039029655.1 Pseudomonadota bacterium
ACCGAGATCTGCCAGACTCAGAAAGTACGTTCAAGCGATAAATTAATAAACATGCCCACAAACACATAGGAGGTCAGACTGGGCGGTAGATTGAATCGATAGGTGACCCAGTCACCCAGCTCAATCATGAGCCACGTGGCCGCCACGTACATGCCCACAATTTGCGGCACCCTGCGACGAAACAGGTTATCTAGAAATGTGGCTTCCGAACTCATTCACCCCACCGACGCGGTTTGTTTCCTTCTAAGATGACCCATTTTGCCTAATGGTTCCACCTTATGCATCGGTGATGCACACCCAGACCGTCAACCCGAGACCCGGTCCTCGCTAACTCACTGATTTAGTTGCTTTAATGCCAACTATGATGAATAAACGTTATTGAACTGGTCGATTTTTTTCTTCGTCGTAGGAATCATATGGTTGATCGCTTTGGCGGACCCAGATGCCCCTGTCGCCAACCAACGAATTTTACTAAACCCTCTTACACCAACGTCCGGTCGTCATTGGGAAGCTAGTTCTGGGCCACGTTGCGTATCACGGAACCATTGGCACCGTCCCGTACCTGCACTAAGCGAGACTTATTGGTACGATTTTCAGTCAAAACACCCACTTCAGTCGCCCCATTGCCGCTAAAATCTGGCAAGGCCAATAGAGCGAAATCGAAGCGCCACGGAGTACCCAAGTAGAAGGTATTGCGGCTAATGGCCGCACTCACAGCATTTTTTGTTTGCATCAAGATTTGGCCATCAGAATCACGGGAGGACACAATAGCCAGTTCCGTTGTGCCGTTGTTGTCCAAAACCAAAAATTGCTGTGTACGCCACGCCCCAGAACCTGCGCCAATGGGGTAAACGTTACTGATTAAAGCGTTCGTTAGTCCATCTCGTAGCTGAATGATCTCAAGCCCGTCAGTATCTCGGGTCATCCGAACCGCCACCTCATCCGCACCGTTGCCGTTCAGGTCCGGTACGGATCGCAGCTCCCTTGGGCTCCAACCTAGCCCTAACGGAAACACGTTTTTGACAACCCCTCCACTGGCCACATCGCGGATCTGCACAATGGCTAATCCATCAGCATCTCTCGTGTTTAAGACCGCGACCGCTGGCTGACCATTGACGGTCATCACCACGAATTGCTGCGGCGTCCAACCAAACCCTAGGGGATAAAGGATTTTAATACGGCTGCCATCCCCAGGGTCTCGCAATTCAATACCCTGAAGACCATCACTTCTCCGTTTCGCTAAAACAGCAATGGCGTGCCGACCACCGCTGGCAGCGCCTGGAATGACATCCACAGCCAACACTTCCCAAGCAGCACTCCAAGGAAAGACATTGCGAATACCCGTGCCTGTGGCGGCATTCTTAATTTGAATGCCTGGTAAATTATCCGACTGGCGATTTGCAAACACCGCCAAGGCTGGCGTGTCCCCCGGCGCCGCATCGGGAATAGTGAACACCTGGGGGCGTGCCCACGCCTTAGAAAAAAAAGTGTAATTACCCAAGATACCACCGGTATTGGCATCGCTCATACGCACCCTAATACTCGCGGTATCGTTCACTTGGATGGCAGCCACTTCGTCGGCACCGTTATTGTTAGTGTCCGGTACCACACTGAGCAAACGCGGCGCGTTGGCCTGACCCGTGGCTTCCATGGCGGCTGCATAAACATCCATTTTTCCGTAACCCCATTGAGTGTTGGGTGCACTCCCTGTTTCACTGTCACGCACCGCAGTTTCTCGTATAATCTCGCGGGCCTGGCGAGCGGTGAGTTCTGGATTGACTTGAAGCATCAATGCAACGGCGCCTTGTAAAATAGGGGCAGCACCACTTACCGCACCCTGGCGACCATAAAAACCACCGCCGTCTTCAACTAAGTTGCTACGAAACGTCGTCCAATAAGACGTTTGTCCAAAACTGGCAAATAAGTTGTGCCCAGGAAGCATGACGTCGACACCCAAACGGCCGTCTCTAGTTGGTCCTTGAGAGGAGCCAGTCCACACTTCATTGGTTAAACCTTCGTTGTTCACCGTGCGCGGCACACCATCAATGTCCACATAGTCCACTTTGTTGACATAGGCACCCAAAGTGATTGCCGACTTTGTTGTACCAATATCTGCCATGCGACCGGGTACCAACAAATTGGTAAAGGTTAGGTTGTCGGAAAAGGGTCCATAAGCATCAAACGTCCCGGTACCTGGAATAGTAGATCGAATTCTAAGGTTGCCGGTGCCGGCAAACCCGCCCACGTCGATAAGTACTGCACCATCTCCACTGGTGGAATTCCATTCATAGAATTCAGTACCGGGGATGTAATGCTGGATGAAAATCCCATTCTGATTGGCGGCATTGCCTTGGGTGATAGGACCCACCACTGTGCCATTACTGAGCTCAACTGAAATCTGAGCCGGGAAGTTACCGTCATACCACAGGGACATTCGATATGTGGCTGTGTCTGAAATGGAAAAGGGGATTAACGTGTCCGCTCCGTTTGAATAGCTACCGCCGGCATGGTTGTCTTTATCACCTTCATCCCCGACACCCTCTACCCAAATCCTCCCGGGTCTATCCAAACCGAAAATCTGATCGATTTTTCGACTGACGGCCGAAGTGCCATCCATGGGTCCGTACTGCACGCCGAAGTTCCCCAGCGCGACGGCGGGTTGTCCTAGTTCATCAATTTTCTCGTCGATCCAGTCCATGGCATCTTCAAAACAAGCCACCAAGAAACTCTCGGGTGGTTGATTGCCATGAGCGGGCGCACCTTCAGAGGTGTACTTCACAACAATGAGGTCAGCCTCCGGTGCAATACCTCGATATTTGCCATTAGCAAAAGCACGTCCATTGGATGCAGCAATCCCTAGACTTACCGTGCCATGACCCACAGCATCACGAGTGTTGATGGTGGGACCACCGGAGAGTGCTGCGTTGATCTGCGCTTCGGTGTACTCCACTGGATCGGGGTTTGTGGCCAGACAGCTGCTTTGACCCGTCATATCCAATATGTATTTGATTCTGGTGGTGCCATCTTCACGGACTCATACAGCCTGTTGGATGAACAGTGAAATCAAT
>JBCCFQ010000615.1:0-3058 GCA_039029655.1 Pseudomonadota bacterium
CCGACGCCTTATTTTTTGGGTTTGTTAACCCTGTCTGCCACCTATCCCATACACACCCCGTCGTTACAAAACCACGGTGATGAGTTCACAAGGGCGGGTAACTTAATAGGCAACGGACCTTACGTGCTTAAAGAGTTTGTTCCCCAGTCTCACCTGAAACTCCAGCGCAATGCCCACTATTGGGGTGCCGGCGATGTGGCCATCGATACGGTTTTTTTCCACAATACCGAAAACTTAAGTAGCGAACTCAATCGCTATCGGGCCGGCGAGTTGGACTTTACTTTTAATTTGCCACCGGGTCAGTTTGGCTGGGTCAAGGACAATTTAGCCGAAGAGCTTTATGTCACACCCTACTTAAGCATGTACTACTACTTATTGGATCTGTCGGACCCGATGTTCGGCAACAGTACGGAATTAAGACAGGCTCTTTCCATGGCCATTGACCGAGAAGTGTTGGTGGAAGAGGTCACCAAAGCGGGTCAGGTGCCGGCCTATGGTTTAGTACCCCCAGGGGTTAACAACCATCAAGGCCATGAGTACGAATGGAAGGGTCAGTCTCGCGAAGAACAACTGAAACAGGCAAAGGCGTTGTATGCCAAGGCTGGATACTCTGAGGACAACCCCGCACGTTTTAGACTGTTGTATAACACCGGTGAAGACCATCGAAACATTGCCGTAGCCGTGGCTGCCATGTGGAAGCAGAATCTTGGTGTGGAAGCGACTTTAGAAAATCAAGAATTCAAAGTTCTACTAAAGACTCGCTTGAATCAGGAACTATGGGACGTGTTGCGTTTCGCGTGGGTGGGTGATTACAACGATGCCAACACGTTTTTGGAGATTTTTGCTTCCGATCATGGCCAGAACATCAATGGCTACAACAATCCCCAATTTGACGAACTACTTCGTCAAGCTGCCGCCGAGACGGATCTTGGGCAAAGGTCAGAACTTCTACAGCAGGCAGAAGACCTATTTATGAGTGACTACGGAATCTTGCCCCTGTACTACTATGTGAGCAAGCATCTGGTTAAGCCTCGTGTAAAGGGTTTTGAGCCAAACATCATGAAGCGCACTCAGACCAAATACTTGTCCTTAGCGCCTTAAGTCACTATATGGTCTGACCACAACTGTGGTAGATTTCCCGGGATGCTGGGCTATGTCGTCAAACGCATCCTGTCTGCGATCCCCACACTGTTCGTATTGGTGGCCTTGGCATTTTTTATGATGCGAATGGCGCCGGGTGGCCCATTTGATACCGACCGAATCCTATCCCCCGATATTCAAGCCAACCTTGAGCGTGCCTATCATCTTGATGAGCCTCTGATTCAGCAGTTTGCACGTTATCTGGGTAACTTGCTCCAAGGTGATTTTGGACCTTCCTTTCAATACAAAGATCAAACCGTCAGTGATTTGATTGCACTAGGCTTTCCGGTCTCTTTGACCTTAGGTCTGGCCGCCATGGTCATTGCCATTGTGTTTGGTGTAACTCTGGGGTCCGTTGCCGCGCTTAAGCAAAACAAAGTCCAAGATCATCTTTTGATGAGTCTCGCTATGGTGGGAATCTCCATACCCAACTTTGTGGTGGCACCGGTCTTGGTCTTGGTGTTTGCGATTTATTTTGACTGGTTACCAGCCGGTGGGCTTGGCGGCAGCACCCTGCAGTTGCAAAACATGGTATTGCCTATCATCGCACTTAGCCTGCCGCAGATCGCCTATATAGCTCGCCTAACAAGAGCCAGTATGATCGAAGTGCTCAACAGCAACTTCATCAAGACGGCACGGGCCAAAGGGTTATCCGAACGGCGAGTGGTGCTGGTTCACGCCCTTAAACCCAGTCTGCTGCCAGTAGTGTCGTATTTGGGGCCAGCCACTGCGGGTATCCTCACCGGTTCGGTAGTCATAGAACAAATTTTCGGTATCCCAGGATTAGGTCGATATTTTGTACAAGGTGCGCTGAATCGGGATTACACCTTGGTTCTGGGTGTGGTGATCTTCTTTGGTTGCCTGATTATCTTGTTTAACTTGCTGGTGGATCTGGTTTACGCCTGGTTGGATCCAAAGATTCGCCAATCATGAACGCCTCTACTGCCAGCACTGTGCAGGGTGGCGAGTCCAATCTATGGACCGAAGTTTTGGGGCGTCTGCGACAAAACCGCGCGGCCGTGATAAGCGCCATTCTCTTGAGTTTGATGATTTTGCTGGTGTTATTTGGACCTGTGCTAAGTCCTCACAGCTACGACTATGCTGATTTTGCATCGGTTTCAGAACCCCCCTCTGCAGATTACTGGTTTGGTACCGATGCGGTGGGTCGCGATCTTCTAGTGAGAACCTTACACGGTGGTCGCGTTTCCCTGATGGTGGGTTTGGTTTCCACAATCGTCAGTCTGGTTTTTGGCATTACGGTGGGCGCCATTGCCGGCTACTTTGGCGGCCGCATCGATGGGCTCTTGATGCGGATGGTGGATATTTTGTACGCCATGCCGTTTATGTTTTTCGTCATTCTATTAATGGTGTTTTTTGGCAGACACATATTTTTGATCTTTATTGCCATCGGTGCCATCACCTGGTTGGACATGGCCAGAATCGTTCGTGGACAAACCTTAAGTTTGAAATCCACCGAGTTCGTCGATGCAGCCCGTTTGTTGGGCGTGCCCGACTTAACCATTATTCGTCGCCATATCGTGCCCAACCTATTAGGTATCGTTGCCGTCTATGCAACACTCACCATCCCCCGTGTGATTTTGGTGGAATCCTTCTTGAGTTTCTTAGGGCTTGGTATCCAAGAACCTCTCACCTCTTGGGGTGCTTTAGTTAGCGAAGGGTCGAAAGAGTTGCAGTCAGCGCCTTGGATGGTGTTGTTTCCGGCAACTTTTTTGGCGCTAACTCTGTTCTGTCTTAATTTTTTGGGCGATGGACTTCGTGACGCTCTGGATCCAAAGGACCGCTAATGGCGCTACTGGATGTGGAAAACTTGGATGTGGAGTCGAGGCCGGCGAGGCTTGGAGCCAGTGCATCGACGTGAACTTCAAGGGCGTCCTGCATGGGATCATGGCGGTCTACG
>JBCCFQ010000616.1:0-3057 GCA_039029655.1 Pseudomonadota bacterium
AAAAAGCCGATTGGGATGCTGTGGACAATCTAATGCGTCTACAAGGTTTGCATGCACAATCATTTCCGGCGGAGGCGCTGCAAATGTTGCGGGGTCGATTCGCCGCGGGACACGGCACCTTGCCCATCGTAGGTGATCCTGATCATTGTGCCCGAGAGCTGGCCAGAGTGCATGAAGCTGGCTTCGCTGGTTGCACCATTTCAATGGTGGATTACGCGAAGGAGTTTCCCTATTTTCGAGACGAGGTATTGCCGAGGCTTGAGGCGATGGGTTTACGGGATCCGGCGTAGTTGTATGTCTGTCTCACGTCGTCAATTTTTGAAGGGCAGTGGCGTCGGCTTGCTGACATTTTATGTGAGTGGCTGCCAGGTTTCGTTAACTCCCGAGCAAGCAAAACAACAACAAGCGGATTTCTTGACGCTGACCGGGCCCCAAGTAAGCACCTTAGAAGCTTTGGGGAATGTGTTGGTACCGGGGGCTGCTTCGAAAGGACTCGCTCACTTTCTGGACCAGCAACTAAGTGCCAGGGGTCAAGATCAACTCCTAATGATTAGATATCTCGGTGTGCCGCAACCGTTTGATGGTTTTTACACTGCCGGTCTGGCAGCTGTGGAGAGTGTGAGCCGGGCAGCACACGGGAAAAATTTTGCCGAGCTCAAAAGTGATCAGAAAACGGACTTGGTAATGCAGATGGCGCAAACCAATCCTGAAGGTTGGCAGGGTCCTCCCGCACCGTTCTTCTATTTTGTAGTGCGATCAGATGCCGTTGACGTGGTTTACGGAACGACAATGGGCTTTGACGAATTGGACGTTCCGTACATGCCTCATATAGAACCACCCACTGGGTGGCGTCTATGAAAATCCAAAAAGTGGGGATCGTTGTGGTTGGTTCTGGTGCCTCTGGTTCAATATTGGCGGCGAAACTCGCCCGAGGTGGGAAGGACGTCGTAATACTCGAAGCAGGTCCTCAACGAGGTCATGACGATCTAATCAGCTCAACCCTCTGGGCACGCAGACTCAAGTGGGGGGGTGAGCCCGTAGTGGAAACCGGTGATCACAAAATTAGTCATGTGTTTAATGCCGGTTTTGGTGTGGGTGGCAGCGCTATGCATCACTACGGTGTGTGGCCGCGACTACACCCCGTGGACTTCAATATGCAGTCCAACTATGGGGAGGGTTTGGACTGGCCCATTGGCTATGCTGATCTACGTCCGTACTACGATGAAGTGCAAAAGGAAGTTGGCATATCCGGAGATGCAAAGTCAGAAGTATGGCGACCGGCGGGGGATGACTACCCCATGCCTGGCGTTCCCCAATTCACTCAAGGTCGAATTCTCGCCAAAGGTTTCAATGCCAAGGGCATGAATACTGCACCTCTGCCTCTGGCCGTGAACTCTATACCCTACAATGGTAGACGCGCCTGTATTTGGGATGGGTGGTGTGATGCAGGGTGTCCCATTGGTGCTCTGGCAAATCCCGTGGCTACTTACTTACCCCAAGCATTATCCGGTGGCGCCCGTTTGATGAGCAATGCCACTGTAATCAAAGTACTCACCTCTACCGACGGTATGCGTTGTGTGGGTGTGCGAGCGGTGGTTGATGGCGAGGAGATGGAGTTTGAGGCAGACCATGTAGTACTAGCTGCGTTTGCCGTGCAAAACCCGCGACTATTGCTTGCTTCAGCGACAGAAAAACACCCCCACGGATTGGGCAATGGTTCGTTTGCCCTAGGCAAATACATCATGACCCATCCGGCTGGTCTGGTTTATGGTCTCTTTGAAGAGGAGACCCAGTGCTATCTGGGTGCCTTTGGTGGTCAGTTGGTCAACCAAGACGCCTACGATAACAAGAGTACCCATGCCAGTGCTGATGCATTTGGTAGCTACCAATGGATGATCGCCCAGGCGGTGAAACCCAATGATTTATTAGGTATCGCCACCACAAGACCCGATCTGTTTGGCGCGCCGCTAGATGACTTTATGAAACGCGCCGCAAAACACTTTGCTTCTATGACGGCGGTAGTCGAAGACTTGCCCATGGCGCAAAATCGAGTCACCCTCAGTGACGAAAAAGATCCCCACGGTGTCCCTTTGGCCCAGGTGCACCATGACTCACATCCAAAAACCAGAGCCTTGTGGCAAGCCGTGCTAGAAGAGGGTAAGTCGGTGTTCGAAGCTGCGGGTGCCAAGGAAGTATGGACGGGACCCCAAGGTGCTATGCATATCATGGGCGGGACGGTGATGGGTGACAATCCGAACACGTCGGTCACTGACAGTTATGGCCAATTGCATGATGTAAAAAACCTCTATGTGGCAGGCCCCGGTCTATTTCCTACCAGCGGGGGAGTGAATCCCACATTCACCATTCATGCGTTAGCTTCCCGCACCGCTCAACATTTGTTGGAGAGGGTGGCGGCTTAGGCTAAGCTCTTCTTATGGGGAGCGACAAAGAAAAAGCCAAGCATCTTTTGGAAGGTGCTTATGATTTGAGCACGCCGGGCGATCATGTTCGTTACTACAAGGACTTCGCCGATTCCTATGATCAAGAGTTTGCCGATGCCCTAGGCTATTTGGCACCTAAGTTCTTAGCCAAGGTCTTTCGAGATCAATCCAGTTCAAAAGATGTGCCGATATTAGATATTGGCTGTGGTACTGGCCTGGTGGCCCAAGCGCTAAACCTAGACCCAAGTCTTGTTGATGGTGTTGACATCTCAAAGGAGATGCTGGAAAAGTCGAAGGCAAAGAATCTTTACCGCCATTTGTTGCAGGTGGATTTGACCGAAAACGTGGATGCTTTGACAACGGACTATGGCGCATTGTTGTCCGCCGGTACTTTCACCCACGGACATCTCGGGCCTGATGTTTTAAAGGCACTGTTGTCCGTCGCTAAGCCCGATGGGTTGTTTTGCATCGGGGTAAACGGCGATCACTATAGACAAACAGACTTTGCATTAGTGATAGAGTCCATGGAGCGGGACGGACTCATCACCCAGCCTCAGCGACATGAGTCTAAAATGTATGAAAAGCCAGCCACCACGCACTATGCCTGTGCTACCAA
>JBCCFQ010000617.1:0-3043 GCA_039029655.1 Pseudomonadota bacterium
CTAACATGTCAGGTTGTATGATCATATCTTGATTACCTAGGTCGTCAACTATGTGACAGTTCCACTGGACAAGTTTGTCACATTGTAACTCGAGCTTTACCCAAAACTCAAGCAACAAGGTGGCGTATTTACTGAAACATTCGGTTGGGAACGACCCAAATGGTATTCCCTAGACGGCCGTGAAGAAGAGCTCAGTTATCGCAGAAACAATGTTTTTGATGTCGTGGGTGAGGAGTGTCATGCAGTTCAAAACAACGTAGGTATCTTGGATCTGAGTGGCTTTGCCAAGTATGACGTGACAGGACCCGACGCCCATGGTTTCCTAAGCCGACTTTGCGCTAACAACATACCGACCCGTGCCGGCGGTATCACGCTCACTCATGTGCTCTCTGAGCAGTTAGGTCGTATCGCTGCAGAAATGACTATCACCCGGCTCGACGACGAACTCTATTATGTATTATCCGCTGCTGGTGCGGAAATGCGCGATCTTGATCACCTAGAGCAAGGTAAACTAAACACAGAATCTGTGAACATAAACAACGTGACCGACAATCGAGGTGTTTTGGTCCTAGCAGGCCCTAAGTCGCGCAACGTTTTGAGTCAGCTAACCAATGAACCGTTAGATTCCGAGCACTTCCCTTGGCTCACCGGAAAAGAAATCAATATCTGCGGTAAACCGGTGCGAACCTTGAGGGTTAACTATGTGGGTGAACTTGGATGGGAACTTCACCCTACCATGGATGATTTAGTGGATATCTATGAGGGAATTTGGCAAGCAGGATCTGATTTAGGGATTGTTAACTTCGGCCTCTACGCGGTCAACAGCTTACGGATCGAAAAAGGATACAAGGGCTGGGGTTCCGAACTCACCAATGAAGTGACCATGCTAGACGCCGACATGGAACGTTTTCTAAAGCTATCCAAGGAAAACTTTGTCGGCAAACAAGCCACACTGCGCCAGTCCGAGGGAACTCGATCATTACAACTGGTATATTTCGAAACGGACGCCGACCACGCCGAAATTCGCGGCAACGAACCCATCTTTCATGACCACAAGTGTATTGGAATCACTACCTCTGGCGGCTACGGTTATAGAACCAGCAAAAACTTGGGCTTTGGATACATACCACCAGACCTAGTGGCCGAGTCGAGCTTTCAGATCGACTTAGTTGGAAAAAGATGCAACATCCATTTACTGGATAAACCTGTATACGATCCCAGCAATACACGACTGAGGGCCTAATACGTGAGCAAAACATTACCTAGGCAAGCAAACGTCGTGATTGTGGGCGGCGGTGTCATCGGATGCTCTATTGCCTATCACTTTGGCAAAATGGGCTGGTCAGATGTGGTTCTTTTGGAGCGCAAACAACTGGCCTGTGGCACGACTTGGCACGCGGCGGGACTGGTGGGTCAGCTTCGGGCATCCATGAATATGACGAAGCTGGCTCGTTACACCACGGAACTCTATCTTGACTTGGAAACGGAAACCGGACAAGCCACAGGCTACAAAAGAAGCGGATCAATTTCCCTTGCAACAAACCCCGAACGTTTTGAAGAGCTTAAACGCAGTGCCTCTATGGCCAAAGTGTTTGGGCTGGAAGTCAATGTCATTACGAAAAACGACGTTGGGCAGCTCTACCCAATCGTCAATCTTGAGGACGTGATTGGCGGCATACACATTCCGTCGGATGGTTACGCCAATGCCATCGATACCACCCAAGCTTTGTCAAAGGGCGCGAGAAATCACGGCGTAGAGATCATTCAGGACTGTAAGGTCAATGCTATACAACACGACGGTACCCAGGTAACTGGTGTATCTACAGAACACGGTGACGTTAAGGCCAACTATGTTGTTCTTTGTGGCGGTATGTGGACCCGAGACCTAGCTGCTTCTATTGGAGTTAATGTGCCTTTGCACGCTTGTGAACATTACTACGTCTTGTTTGAATCCGTAGCCGGCCTTTCCCCTGATCTACCGGTACTTCGGGATTATGATGCCTGTTCTTATTATAAGTACGACGCCGGCAAACTCCTGGTGGGCGCCTTTGAGCCTAGTGCCAGACCCTGGGGCATGGAAGGGATACCAGAAGACTTTTGCTTTGACGAGATCGCCGGCAGTTTCGAGCATATGGAACCCGTTTTGGAAGGCGCCATGCATCGCATCCCAGCGCTTCAGGACGCGGGCATCAAAACGTTCTTTTGTGGCCCAGAGAGTTTTACGCCGGACGTGCGCTACCACTTAGGGCAAGCGCCAGAGTTAAGAAACTGCTATGTGGCGGCAGGGCTTAACTCAATTGGCCTTCAGTCGGCAGGTGGTGTCGGCAAGGTACTCACAGAATGGATCCGAGATGGAGAGCCACCAGCCGACCTTTGGGAAGTCGACGTTAGACGCAATATGCCATTCCAAGGGAATCGGAAGTATCTCCGCGAGCGTGTCAGCGAGAGTCTTGGGCTGTTGTACGCCACCCATTGGCCTTTTCGACAATACGAAACCGGCCGGGGTGTTCGCCGATCGCCTTTATACGACCGACTGTGCGCCGCGGGCGCTTGTCACGGGGAAGCGTTCGGCTGGGAAAGACCCAATTGGTACGCCCCGTCCCCTGATCAGGCACGATACGAATACAGCTACGGCCGACAAAACTGGTTCGAGTACTCTGCTTCAGAGCACAAAGCGGTGCGTGAAAACGTTGGCCTGTTTGACCAGTCGTCTTTTGCAAAATTTCGAGTTGAGGGACCTGACGCCACTGAAGTGCTTAACCGCATTTGTGCCAACAACGTCGATGTGCGACCGGGTCGCCTCATTTACACACAGTGGCTAAATGAGAAGGGCGGCATTGAAACCGATCTGACGATTACCCGTCTTTCCGAGTCAGCCTACTTGGTGGTCACCGCTGCGGAAACGGAAGTCCGAGACTGGGCCTGGTTGAATCGACACACGCCCAAGGACGCAAGATGCATCATTACCAACGTGACCTCATCCATGGCGGTCATCTCAATCATGGGACCAAGGTCGCGAGAGTTGCTACAAAGCCTGACACCC
>JBCCFQ010000618.1:0-3041 GCA_039029655.1 Pseudomonadota bacterium
ACAAACCCACGTTTTGTTGGTAAAGAGGAAAACCAAGTCAGCTTAGAATCCCAAGTCATGGGCACCGCTTTGAATGGTGAAGCGAAAGCCTATCCGGTGGAAATGATTGCGTATCATCATCAATTGCCGGATAAGATCGCGGGTCATCATATCTGGGTGACCTACTGCGCCTTGTGCATGAGCGGTCGCATCTATGATCGGATTGTTGAGGGTCAAGCCCTCGACTTCACATTGGTGGGTGCGATTACGTTCAATGCGACCTTTCGGGACAGTCAAACGGGTTCCTGGTGGCGACAAGAAATGGGTGACGCGGCGAAAGGGCCGCTTAAAGGCAAGGTGTTGGAGGATATGTTTGTTGAGCATATGTCTTTGCGAGACTGGTTGGATAAACACCCAGACTCTCAAGTGTTGCAATATGATTCGGCATATACACCCATTTACACACGTCTCAGCAACATTTTGAACGGAGACGCCTGGTTCCCCGGTTGGCACCAGCAAGAGCGATGGCCAATGGTGGTGGGCTTGGATCTTGAAAATCACGCTCGCTCTTACGACCTGGACTTGCTCAAGAACAAACGCGTAATCAACGACAGGCTAGGGGAGGTCGACGTTGCGTTGTTTGCGTCTGAAGATGGGCGAACCACAACGGGTTTTCGACGGGTGGTCAATGACCAGACCTTGGACTTTGTCTTTGAAGCAGATCGTCTTAAGGACACACAAACAGGATCTGAGTGGAATCTGTTTGGTGAGTGTGGCGACGGTTCTCTGGCCGGTTCGACACTCGACAAACTCCAGGTGCGCCAACAAAACCTAAGGTCTTGGACAGAGTTTCATCCCGATACAACATTCTATGGTGGCAATGAGCCCAAACGGCAGAGTTGATATGCATGGTTCCTACATAAATGGTCAATGGCTGACTGAAGGCAATAGCTTTGAGGTCACAAGCCCGGTTACCGGTGATACCCACGCCCAGATTCATGCCTGTAGTCGAAGTGATGTGGCCTTAGCGATTGAGTCGGCGCAGGCTGCGTTTCCGGCTTGGGCAGCCCTCGCGCAAGAAGAAAGAGCAGCATACATGCTGAAGGTGGCCGAACAAATCGAACTGCTTGGAGCAGAGATTGCCGAGAACCTGATGTATGAGGTTGGGTCTTGGATTGGCAAAGCCAAAGGGGAGGCCGGTTCAGCGGGGGGTATGTTTAGAGCGGCGGCGGAGATTGCCCAACAAGTCACCGGTTATGACTTGGTTAGCCCTACTGGACGTAAGAGTTTTGTGGTGCGAGAGCCCTTAGGCGTCGTCAGTGTCATTACACCCTGGAATGTTCCCTTTGGTTTATCGTCACGCACCACCTCCGGGATTTTGGCGGTGGGCAACACCGTGGTTTTGAAGCCCTCGGAGTTATCGCCGATCTCTGGTGGCATCCTACTCGCGAAAGCCGTGGACCAGGCAGGTGTGCCACCAGGCGTGTTTAATGTGGTTTGTAGTTCGCGAGCCGGTGTGATGGAAGTGGGCGATGAAATGGTCAGTCACAAAGGTGTCAAAGCCCTGAGCTTTACCGGCTCCACTCAAGTCGGAAAAGCCTTAGCGGGCAAAGCTTCGCAACATCTCAAAAAAGTCAGCATGGAGTTGGGTGGCAAAGACGCCATGATTGTCATGTCCGATGCTGATATTGACGGTGCGGTTAATGCGGCGGTGTTTTCCAGCTTCAATCATTCCGGACAAATTTGTATGGGAACAAAACGGATATTTGTTGATGACAAAATCGCCGATGAGTTTGTTAATAAGTTTGTGACACAAACACAAGGTCTTGGGGTCGGCGACGTAACAGATATGGCCAAGCCTATAGCGCCGTTGATTAACGATACGCAAGTTCAAAAACTGCAAGAGCAGGTTGAGGATGCCAAGGCTAAAGGTGCCACCGTGTTAACCGGTGGTGGTTACCAAGGATTGTTTTTTGAGCCAACCGTATTGACCGATGTTAATGAATCCATGAAAACTTGGTCGGAAGAGAGTTTTGGTCCCTTAGTTTCCGTTTATCGATTTAAAGACGTGAATTCGGCCATTTCCATGTTAAACGATTGCGAGTATGGATTATCGGCCTCGGTCATAACCCAAGATACCGAAAAGGGTGTTGAAGTTGCTAAACAGATCGAGAGTGGTATGTGCCATATCAATGATGGCACCGTGTATGCCGAGCCTTTGGCGCCGTTTGGAGGTGCTAAGAATAGCGGTGTTGGACGTTATGGAGGACTGGCATCGGTAGAAAGTTTTACGACAACCCGTTGGGTCACGGTGAGCGATAAGACACCGGATTACCCACCGGTGTTTATGGGGAAATAGAATGTCAAAAAATGCGTTTATTACCGGGTGTTCATCTGGCATTGGTGCGGCAACGGCTGCGTTGATGAAATCCCAAGGCTGGCGTGTGCTCGGCTTTGACCTCAAGGAACCGACCGACAATGTTGATGAGTTTGTTCAGATTGACTTGAGTAGTCAGGCATCCATCGATACCGCGGTAAGTAAAGCAACTGGCACCGCGTTAACTTTGTGCAACATTGCCGGTGTGCCACCGACACTGCCCCCGGAGGTTCAAATCAGGGTTAACTTTCTTGGGCTCAAATCCTTTACCGAACAAATTGCAGAAAAACTAGAGGATGGCGCCTCCATTGTGAATGTGGCCTCCATGGCTGGCCTGGCTTGGGAGCCTAATGTTGATGCGATTCGTCAATTACTGAACGTTGGCATGGATGAAGATATCCCAGCGTTCCTGGACAGCAGCGGCATCCCGGAACCGGCCACTTATGCATTCTCAAAGCAGGCGGTAATCGGTTGGACGGTAATGGCGGCACAGCGGTGGAAAGATCGCGGCATTACCATCAAAAGCGTGAGTCCTGGTCCGATTAAAACGCCTATTCTCCAGGACTTTATGGACACCATTGTGAAACAGCAGGTTCAACTTCCGGAAGAGTACTTGGGCGACCCCGAGAACATTGCGTCTGTGATTGGCTTTTTGGCGGGTGATGGAGGCCAATGGATCAATGGC
>JBCCFQ010000619.1:0-3040 GCA_039029655.1 Pseudomonadota bacterium
AGAAGACGTGTCCGAGCTCCAGAGTGCACACGGGGGCACCGAGGTAACCGGTCTTTTGAAATAACTAAAAATACCCGACATCTCTCCAAGACGAATCTCTAGCGCCTCGATAACCGCTTTGTATTCGTCGGTCTCGGCTTTAACTTTGACTACCTCGCCGTTGACCTCCACCAATCTACGCTCGCGATCTTGATTGAACTTCATGATTTGCTTTTTGCGCTGACGGTCTTGTTGCTGCTTTCTCAGGATTTCCGCAAAGGAACTAAGTTGAGCGTTACAAGTTCGCCATAAACCTCGAAGATGGTAGAACACCACCGCGTTAAAAGCTGACTCGGCAGAAGCAAGCAGATCCTCAAGGGATAACAAATCGTCGTGAGCCCGTTTCCCGATACGCTCCTGTTCTTCCAGGCGTTCGCCTAGATCGACGCGTTCTTGGCGGAGCGAAATGAATTCTTTTTTTAATTCGGCACGATTGTGGAACAAGTCCACGAGCTTTTGTTGTTCATCATCGCGCTTCGACATTGACTTAGGTTCCGCTCACCTTGGGACAGTGTTCATACCATCACACCACAACCACGGATAGAGCTACGGTTCTCAGAGGCTTCATGAAAGCGGTGTCTCCGATCCATGCAATACTCCAGCCATTTATTAAACATCATGTTGCGGGTCCAGCGCCGGTTCAACTCCTGCCCCGCCTCAGTCTCGAAGGAAAGTAACGCTTCATGGATATGATGACGGCAACAGGCCATTGCCTCGGCCAACCCGGCGTCGTGGTATACACGAACGGTAAGATCGGGATCGGCAACCTGCGACGCTCCCTCAGAGAACAAATAGGTCATATTCAGCGTCGTGGTAAACGTTGTTACCTCGCGGACACACAAATAAAGTTCGCAGTCTTCGCTGGTCCGAGACACCAGCTGCATGCCGGCTGTTCTGATCATCGAGCGACGTGGCAGGAGAGAATACAGCCGGGCATAGTTACTCTCATAAAGCGCCATGAGGCCAGAAAAGCTCACCGGCCGCGCAAAATTGGGTAACTTGATTCGGCTATCAACGTCCATGGCGCGATTTTAACACAGCAAGGAAAATCAAAAACCGGACCTAGTCTACAAACGAACCCGTCTTGTGAGGGACTGCTCACTCAAGATGGTGCTAGCAATCTCTTCAATCGAGCATTGGGTGGTGTTGATAAAACCAATGCCATGCTTACGGTACAGCGCCTCTGCAGCCCGAAGCTCGAAGTTAATCTGCTGTGGTGAGGCATAGCGACTGTTTGGCCGGCGCTCATTACGGATTTGCTGAAGACGTTCCGCATCGATGGTCAGCCCGTACAATTTATTGGAATATGGAATTAAGCCCTTTGGCAGCTGACTGGCTTCTAGTTGCTCTTCGTCCAAGGGAAAATTGGCAGCATAAACCCCATATTGCAAAGCCAGGTAAAGACAAGTCGGAGTCTTGCCAGAACGCGACACACCAATCAATATTACGTCGGCAGAATCGTATTGCGCGGTGGATACGCCATCGTCATTGGCGATCGCGAAATTCATAGCATCTATGCGTTTTGTGTATACAGACGTATCTGTAACTCCATGGGCCATCCCAGACGTGTGGGTGGATTTTTGGCCTAGTTCTTCCTCGAGCGGCCCAATGAACGCGTCGATAAAGTCAAGGAACAGCCCCTCACTTTCTTTAACGATATTTCGCAATTCGTCATGCACAAGGGTACTTAAGACAATGGGTCTCGCACCCTCAACTTTGGCTGTAAGATTGATCTTTGAAACGACATCCCGTGCCTTGTCAACGGTAGCGATAAATGGCACAGTTACCTGCCGAAATTTGATGGAATCAAATTGAGAAAGCAGGCTTCGACCCAGGGTCTCGGCAGTAATACCCGTTTGGTCCGATATAAAGAACACAGTTCGTTGCTTCATTCTCTGGCAGGGCTCCCTGATGTCTAGCTGCGAATTTTCGCGTTGTTGGTCTCCAAAAACAAGAGGAATTTTTAGTGGGTAATTACATCGTGCCATTCACAACTGTGGGTATGAATGATGTAGAAACAGTAGGTGGCAAGAACGCGTCTCTGGGAGAGATGATCAGCCACCTCAGCGCACTGGGCGTCTCAGTACCAGGTGGGTTCGCCACCACCTCCGATGCCTACCGGGCCTTCCTAAAGCAAGACGGCTTGGATGAAAAAATCAACAAGGCCTTAAACGCCCTTGATGTGGACGACGTGGACGCCCTGGCGAAAACCGGCGCCGCCATTCGAAATTGGGTCATGCGCCAACCTTTGCCTAAGGATTTGGTGGACCAGTTCACCCACGCTTACGATGAGATGCAAAGCCAATACGGCAATAGCTTGTCCGTGGCGGTTCGCTCTTCCGCCACCGCCGAAGACTTGCCGGAGGCAAGTTTCGCCGGACAGCAAGAAACCATTTTGAATGTTGAAGGGCTGGATGCCACCCTAAACGCAGTGCGGGTGGTTTTCGCTTCTTTGTTCAATGATCGAGCAATTTCCTATCGAGTTCATCAGCAATTTGATCACGCCAACGTGGCTTTGTCCGCTGGTATACAGCTCATGGCGCGCAGTGACCGTGGTTCAAGCGGCGTCATGTTTACCCTAGACACCGAATCAGGATTTCGCGATGTGGTGTTTATCACCTCCTCCTATGGGCTGGGTGAAACCGTGGTTCAGGGGGCAGTGAACCCGGACGAGTTTTATGTTTACAAACCCGGTCTGGAAGCGAAAAAGGACGCCATCTTGAGAAGGAATCTAGGCGCAAAAGCCATCAAGATGATCTATGCCTACAAGAACACCGATGCAACGGTACAAACCGTAGGTGTTAATGAAGATGAACGGCGTCAGTTTTCAATCACCGATGAAGACGCCAAAAATCTTGCCCACCAAGCGTTGACCATAGAAAACCACTATGGTCGACCAATGGATATTGAGTGGGCCAAGGATGGAGTAACCGGTGAATTGTTTATTTTGCAAGCGCGCCCCGAGACGGTGCGTAGTCAAACAGAGGAGCAGGTTTTAGAG
>JBCCFQ010000620.1:0-3035 GCA_039029655.1 Pseudomonadota bacterium
AAAAAGCTACTAGCCCCCAAGCTGGCCGCATTATAACTGTCAAATAGCCGTTTTCAAAATAAATTGTTGAGTTTTGGGGGAAAAATCTAGCCAACGACTCCCTGATCGGATAAATCGTCTATTTGCCCATCATTCAAGCCAAGGCTTTGCAAGATTTCTTTGGTGTGCTGGCCAGAACCTGGTAAGCCTGCTCTCACTCCTGCCCGCTCACCATCTAAGGAAATGGGTAAAGCTGGCAACGCGGTGGTATTGCCCTCGGACAACTCTAGATCTAGCAGCCCGCCGGACTGGCTCAGATGCTTGTCGTGAAACAACTGCTCTGGTTTTGCTATCGGTGCAAAGGGTAAGCCGCTGGTTTCCAACTTTTCCATGAGCTCATCAGAAGTGAATTTCTCAAAAACCGATTGCACTAAAGGAATGATGCGATCGCGATTGGCAACGCGATTATTGTTAGCGCGTAATTCCTCATCCTCGTAGAGTTCTTTTTGCTCGAAATCACGACAAAACGTCAGCCACTGGGAATCGCTTACAACTCCGACAAAAACAGGGTCGTCGGCGGTTTGGAATACATCGTAAATGGCCCAGGCGGAAACCCTGTTTGGCATAGGGGCGGCCGGCGAACCGGTCACTGCATACTGCGCCATGTGCTGCCCCATGAGAAAAACAGTGCTTTCATAAAGGGCACTGGTGACCAATTTTCCTTTACCCGAGTGATTGCGTTCTTCAAGAGCGGCGAGAATACCAATCACACCAAACATGCCGCCCATAACGTCTATAACCGATGCACCCGCCCGCAGTGGTCTACCCGGCGGACCGGTCATATAAGCCAGACCACCCATCATTTGCGCCACTTCATCTAACGCCGTTCGGTGTTCATAGGGTCCGGGCAAAAAGCCGCGATTGGAACAATAAATCAAGCGGGGATTGTCTTTCGCTAAACTCTCGTAGTCGAAGCCGAGCTTAGCCATGGCACCACTTCGAAAGTTCTCGATGAGCACGTCAGCCTTGTCGATCAATTGTTTTGCGATGCCCGCACCCGCATCAGACTTTAGGTTTAAGCAAATAGACTTTTTGTTCCGGTTGTACATGGAAAAATAACCCGCACCGGAACCTTTGAGGGTTCGAGTCTTGTCGCCCCCAATGGGCTCAATTTTGATGACCTTGGCGCCAAGATCCGCCAAGACCATCCCAGCGGATGGCCCCATAACCATGTGTGAAAATTCCACCACCGTGACGTTCCTCAGTGGCAGTTGGTCACCGTCGATCATGTTCCCCGGACCCTAAATTCATTATTTGTGTTTTTGCTGGCTGCACGGGGACGATCTAGATCCTCGTGTCTATTTGCTATAATATTATATCTTTAGTTCATCTTACTGCAAAGCAGGCCTAAGAGCCATAATTAAGCTCTTAATCTATATAAATGAAAGACATAGACATCCTCGTCAGCGAAGTGGGCCCAAGAGACGGCCTGCAAAGCATAGACACAATCATGCCAACGGCCAGAAAGCTTCAATGGATTGAGGCCCAGGTGGACGCCGGTTTTAGGGAAATCGAGGTGGGATCCTTCGTCCCGCCGAAGCTGTTACCACAATTGGCGGATACCCCGGAGGTGGTGACGGAAGCGAAGAAAATTCCCGGGCTTATCGTGGCGGTCCTGGTGCCCAACCTCAAAGGTGCGGAAAACGCGGTGAAAACTGGGGCCCATAAACTCACCATCCCGTTTTCCATGAGCGAAACGCACTCACTGAAGAACCTACGCAAAACCCACGATCAGATGTTTGTGGAAATAAAAAACATCCGTGACTTACTTAATACCCTAGACCCAGACCAACGACCCCATTTCGAAGTCAGTCTATCCACCGCGTTCGGCTGCACCCTGGAAGGCAAGGTTTCGGAAGACTACGTAGCCCTTTGCGCTGAGAAAGTCATGGATCTGGGCGCTGATGAAGTGGGATTGTCAGATACCACCGGCTACGCAAATCCCAAGCAACTTACTCGGATGGTGAAACAAATAAAATCCATTATCGGCAATGAATGTTTAACCGGTGTGCACTTACACAATACCCGGGGTCTTGGCCTGGCCAATGCATTAGCGGCCATTGAGGTTGGGATAACCACCTTGGACAGCTCCCTAGGAGGAATCGGTGGTTGCCCCTTCGCACCTGGCGCTAGCGGCAATATCGTCACTGAAGATCTGGTCTTCATGCTTCAAGCCATGGGGCTAAAAACCGGTGTCGACATCGACAAGCTGCTCATGGTCCGTACTATACTCAGTGACGCCCTGCCCAATGAGTCACTTTATGGGTTCACACCCGACGCAGGCTTACCCCTAGGATTTGAATAGTGACGTGAGTGAGGATTTGAGCAATTTGATATGACCGACCTAAAAGCCATCGACGCTGTTGTTAACATCTGGACCAGAGAAGCATTGTCTCACCGTCCAGATTGGAAAGACGACTTTTTTTCCGGAAAGATGAAGGCCAAAGACTCTCTTATGAGTGGCCTAACCCTTGAAGAAATGATTGAGCGTATGGACGCGGCCAACATTGATCACGGGTTTTTGATTGCCGCAAAAGCGGGACGGCCCGGTCTCAAGGGCTGTTATCACATGCCCCCTGAAGTGGTGGCTGACGCTGTGGCCAAATACCCCGAACGTTTTTCCGGGCTGATTGGCCTAGACCCGTTCACGGGTATGGATGGCGTCAGAGAACTGGAACGAGCGGTGAAGGATTTGGGTTTTGTGGGCGCCCACCTTTACCCCCATTGGTATGACCTGGCGCCTGATGAGGCCAAGTACTACCCTTTCTACGCCAAGTGCTGTGAGCTGGACGTTCCAATTCAGTTGCAAGTGGGTCAGTCCATGATTTACTCAAAAGACTACCGGTGTCGAAGCGTGGGTCGACCCATTTCCCTGGACGCTATCGCATGCGATTTACCCGAACTAAAGCTCATCGGCATCGGACGTGCGATTACGGCATATACGTGGAATGCTAGATAAGATCGTGAATGCTGCTAAGAAAGAGGAAGAGAAAGGC
>JBCCFQ010000621.1:0-3030 GCA_039029655.1 Pseudomonadota bacterium
TAAAAAGTGGAGGGTTTAGGCGTGACTCCATACTGGCAGACGCACTGGAGGCCGTGTTGGGTGCTGTACTGCTAGACGGGGGTTTTGAGGCGGTGAAGGACTATATCCTGTCTCTTTGGCGCTCTCGTTTGGAAGACTTACCCTCTGCTGAATCCCTAAAGGATCCCAAAACCCGGTTACAAGAGTACTTACAGTCTCGCGGATTTCCCCTGCCCAACTATGAAGTCGTCAAGGTTTCCGGACAGCCCCATGAGCAAACCTTTGAAGTGATCTGTCGAATCGAGTCTCTTCAGATTCAGTCTCAAGGTGTGGCAGGCTCGCGCCGGCGTGCCGAACAGGCTGCAGCTGACTTAGCACTTGAGTCAATCCATGAGCGGTGATGTTTTTCGTGCTGGGTTTGTGGCCTTGGTGGGGCGTCCTAACGTAGGGAAGTCCACGTTGCTAAACGCAATGCTAGATCAAAAGATCAGCATAGTAACGCCAAAACCTCAAACTACTCGGCATCGTGTGCTGGGTGTGAAGTCCACTGAGAAGTACCAAATCATTTTTGTGGATACCCCTGGCGTGCATGACGGATCCAACAAACTCATGAATCGCTCCATGAATCGCGTCGCTCTAAACTCCCTAGAAGATGCAGATCTGGTGGTGTTCGTGGTGGATGCGAAACAATGGACCACAGGCGACGATCAAGTGTGCCAAAGAATTGTTGCGGCAAAGAAGCCAACCATTCTGGTTTGCAACAAGATCGATAGAATCAATGACAAAACTGAACTGCTGCCAATTCTTGATAGTCTGGCCGGTAAGTTGTCTGCTCTGTGTGTTGTGCCAATTTCGGCACTAAAACGTGATGGTATCGATGCTTTAGAAAAGGAGATTGCGGAGAATATACCCGAGTCACAGCCGCTGTACCCAGCGGAAACAGTGACGGATCGATCCAACGAATTTCTAATTTCCGAACTGATCAGAGAGAAACTGACCTTGCGGTTGCAGCAAGAGTTGCCCTATGGCATCACGGTCATGATTGAAAAGTTGGAGAAAGATGAGGTTGGTTTAGAAATTGCAGCCACGGTCCTGGTGGAAAAGGACAGTCAAAAAGCCATTGTTATCGGCAAAGGTGGGCAACTATTGAAACAGGTTGGTCGATCTGCTCGACTTGAGTTAAAGGAACGGTTCCAATGTCCAGTTCATCTTTCATTGTGGGTGAAGGTAAAGGAAAATTGGTCGGACAATGCCCGAGCGTTAGAGTCTATGGGTTTCGAACTTAAGTGACGACTGTGTCTGAGACGTCATTACAGCCTTGCTTTGTATTACATCAGCGGGACTACCAAAACAGCAGTCGTATATTGGATGTGTTGACCCGTAATCATGGACGGTTGGCTCTAGTGGCGAAAGGTGTGCGTCGCCCCACGTCCAAGGGTAGGAGTTTGTTGCGCCAGTTTCTGCCTTTAGAGGTGTCTTGGGTTGGCCGTGGTCCCTTGTTTACCCTAACGGGCATTGACGCTGTTCCCGCAACCGCGTCTCTTGCTGGATTACCGCTTTTATGCGGGTTTTACGTGAACGAGCTTCTCTTGCGATTAGTGCCGGCGGCTGATCCAAACCCTGAGCTTTACGACGACTATGGTCAGTGTCTTAGCGATTTAAGCAGAGATTGTTTAGGTAAAGGCTTAAGAATCTTCGAGAAACGCTTATTGGAGCATCTAGGGTATGCGCTAAACTTGGAATACGATGACTCCAATGAATGCGCAATCCGATCTGGTGCTTATTATGTTTTTGAGCCCGATAAGGGACCCCGTGAGGTTAATGATCGGGGTGCCGATGGTTACTCAGGTGGATCCTTGTTGTCGTTGGCAACTGAGGATTTGCAAGACGAGCGTTCTCTGGCGGATGCTCGGCGCTTATTGCGTGCTGCATTGGATGTACATTTAGGCGGCAAGCCGTTAAAAAGTCGCGATGTCCTCATTGCAATGAAAAAAATGATCGCATAAGAATAATTTTTGGAGTCCGAAAATGGATGACATTTATCTTGGGGTTAACGTTGACCATGTGGCCACGGTTCGTCAGGCTCGTGGGGGCATTGAACCCGATCCGGTGACAGCCGCTGTGCTGTGCGAGCAGTCGGGTGCAGATGGCATCACTGTGCATTTGAGAGAGGATCGTCGCCACATTCAGGACCGTGATGTAGCGCTGCTTTCCAAGCTATTACAGACTCGAATGAATCTTGAAATGGCAGTGACCAATGAGATGACGGAGATTGCCTTAGCCACAAAGCCCAACGCGTGCTGTTTGGTGCCAGAAAAGCGTCAGGAGTTGACCACAGAGGGCGGATTAGATGTGGCGGGGCAATTGCAGCGGGTTGCAGATGTCACTCGTCAGCTCAAAGATGAAGGAATCAAAGTGTCACTATTCATCGATCCGGACCCTAAACAAATTGAGGCGTCCGCTGAAGTCAAAGCCGATATTGTGGAGCTACACACGGGTTGCTATGCAGAATCGAATTCTTCATCTTTTGCTTCTGAACTTGAACGCTTGCAACAGGGTGCAACCCAGGCCAATAGTTTTGGTTTGATCGTCCATGCGGGCCACGGGCTTAACTATCACAAAGTTAAGCCCGTGGCTGCTATACCCGTGGTTGAAGAGTTGAATATTGGACACGCCTTGATTGCTCGTAGCCTATTCGTTGGATTGCCCAATGCCGTCGCCGAAATGAAAAGGCTAATGCTGGAGGCTCGCTAGACACTCGTGGCTCGTCGTCGCAGGCAGTTTGAACCGGAACAGGTTCAAGTGGTAGATATTGATCATCAGGGCCGAGGAGTTGCGACGGCCTCCGATGGCAAGACGGTTTTTGTGCATGGGGTGCTGCCTGGAGAAACTGCGACAATTCAACGCATGCGTCGCCACCGTCGTTTCGATGAGGCCAAGCTGCTGTCCCTCGAAGAGGCCTCTCCCCATAGAGTTACCCCAAAGTGCCAGGCTTTTGATGTTTGTGGTGGATGTGCCCTGCAACACTTATCTGCCGACATCCAAATACAA
>JBCCFQ010000622.1:0-3029 GCA_039029655.1 Pseudomonadota bacterium
ACTGGGGTTGGGTGTTGCAGCCCTTTATCCTTGTGGTGTTATGGGTTGGACTTCGTGCAACCTTGGGAGGCAATGGTTGATGAAGCTAGTGGCTCGGCATCCTTGCTTGTAACAGGGCAGCAGTTAAGGTCCTCCACACTGTTGTTGCACCAAAAGGGATAGCAGCTGCAATCGCCTGTTGGAAGCCACGTGGATGGCTAATGGTCTCCCGACGTGCCGTTGTTCCCATCCGGCCCAAGCCCCCCTTCAATCATCGAGAGTCATACCGCCGTTGAGAATTTCGAACCTGTGCAATGTCGAGCGACCCTGCACGAACCAAATCTGAAGAAGGAGATCTTTGCATGAAGACGCGCGCCGCTATCGCTTGGGAGCCGAACCGCCCGCTAGAGATCGAGGAAATCGACCTCGAGGGTCCGAAGGACGGCGAAGTGCTCGTCCGGATCGTGACGACTAGTCTGTGCCATACCGATGTATTTACGCTGTCGGGTGAGGATCCCGAAGGGTTGTTTCCATGCATCCTCGGTCACGAAGGTTGCGGCGTCGTCGAGGAAGTGGGTAAGGGTGTCACTTCAGTCGTACCGGGGGATCACGTGATTCCTCTCTACGTACCCGAAGACCCTGATTGCCCCTACATCAAGTCAGGCAAGACCAATCTCTGTCAGACGATACGAAAGACTCAGGGCGCAGGAGTGATGCCGGATGGTACTTCTCGCTTCTCGTACAAGGGCAAAAAGATCCTGCATTACATGGGCACTAGCACGTTTAGTGAGTACACAGTGTTGCCCGAGATTGCGGTGGCGAAAATTTCCAAAGATGCGCCACTTTCCAAGGCGTCGGTGATGGGGTGCGCGGTGCCGACGGGTATTGGGGCGGTGCGTAATACCGCGAAAGTCGAGGCCGGTGCGTCAGTTGCTGTCTTTGGACTGGGTGCGGTCGGTATGGCGGTGATTCAAGGTGCCGTCCTGAACGGCGCATCACGCATCATCGGGATCGATATCAATCCTTCCAAATTCCCGTTGGCCAAGGCACTCGGCGCAACTGAATGCATCCGGCCCGACGAACACCCTGCGCCTATCCAAGACGTCTTGGTCGAAATGACGGATGGCGGACTCGACTATACGTTCGAAGCGGTTGGGAACGTTGAATTGATGCGCTCGGCGCTCGAGGCATGCCACAAAGGGTGGGGTGAGTGCACCGTTATTGGCGTGGCCGGCGCCGGACAGGAGATCGCTACGCGACCCTTCCAACTGGTGACGGGGCGGGTTTGGCGCGGTACCGCTTTTGGCGGTGTGCTTGGCCGGAGCCAGTTACCTGGCATGGTCGATGAATGGCTTCGTGGTGACTTCAGCGTTGACCCCTACATCACGCATCACATGACGCACGGCCAAATCAACACGGCATTCGACCTCTTGAAAGCTGGTAAGTCGATCCGTTCGGTGATTCACTTCCAGCCAGGCGACACCATGACATGATTCCATTCATAGTTTGGCCGTGATCATCTGGTAGCCCAAAGCGCACAATGCCGTTACTTGGATTCTCATCTTTAGGGAGAGAATATAGCTCCGCCTTGTTTGTAACGAAACGAGTCGTCGTAAACTCCGCCTTGCGCCCAAGAGCAGCTTTGAAGTAGGCTTTGGTGGTATTTATAGGTACAATATCAGTCATTGGCCTTCAGGTTTTAGATAACAATTGCAACTCAGATTTCATTGCGCCCCCAAGAATCAATTCTCAGAATTGAGAGCATTGCTATTTCAATACTTCTTACGTTCCTCGTCAACACTTTTTCGCACGAACCCTTCGGTCTACGCCTGCCGTTAAAGGGCGGCCAGTTCAGCTCTCCCTCATCCCTCACCGGATTGTTGACGGTCTGACTTGATGAGGAGGATATTTTCGAAGACAATCGTTTTCTCTCGTGTGTATTCTGTCGCCAAGGTAAAGGTTTTGACTTCTGGGCAGTGCTTGCGCAAAAATGGCGAACCAACATTGGTTCTCATTCACGCCAGGACACTATAGAAAAAGAACCCTTACTACCGTTCTCCGATCTCCAAAGAAAGAAAGTGAAGGCTTTGGTTATTGCGGTGGAGATAAAGGAAAGTGTATTTACTCGACTGAGCAACATTGTCACCATTCCAGCATTTGAGACCAGACCAAGCCCATAAGCAGGTTCGTGGACAAATGGCTATCCACAACAATACCGTAGGAATTGGGTTCTTTCGATCAACCTAAGCTTCCGAACCCACTCATGAGCGCCAATGAGCAATTAGGAAGCCCGTTAATCGCAAATGTTCCAATTCATAAGAAGCGACTATGTGACTCCGAAGCAGGCATGGCGTTCAAGAATTCGACCAGGGTTGCAGAGCGCAAAAACTAATTGGCGGATGACAACTTTGATAATGGGTTAACCCGGAGCATACAAATCACCTAAACTTAGCTGTTGTTAAACCTTCTTTAATGCTTGTGTAATGTTCTTTAGAGCGTCTTCGATTACTGGAATTCCAATATTTGGCGGTGGAGAGAAACGAATTAATGGCCCGATTGTCGAGCAGAGGACGCCATTATCCAACAAGCACGTACCGATATCTTTCGCAGAATCAAACGAATTCGCATCGAATCCAAAGAGCAAACCTCTACCCTCCGTCCGGACCAAGCTAGCACATCCCTCCCATTGAGGGAGCCATTCGGATTCAATTACTGACTCCTCTTCACGAATGTGTTCCAAAATATTCTCCTCCTCGATCCTGTCTATACATTCAATTGCAGCTAGGCATGCTATCGGATTGCCACCGTTCTGCTTTTCCGCCTACTTCGACAAGATCGATGTGATAGGCTCGAGTACTTGCTCAAAACTCAATTCTTCGCGTGGTTCGTCTAAGTCAATCCATTTTGTTTGTGTCATTGATAGGATCGAGAGTTTCTTTAAGCCTATTGAGATTTCGTGGACTATGGGAGATTGCCAGATTGTGTCAGGTATGGGCGTTTCGTGGAGTTTTGGGTTTCTTAAAATACTCGACAGGAATCGACAGTTCCTC
>JBCCFQ010000623.1:0-3029 GCA_039029655.1 Pseudomonadota bacterium
AAACCGGCTTGGCAGTTAGCGGCGATCTAGGCTGCTTTCAGAAGTGCAGCACGCACTAGGGGCAACTGATCGTTACCGAAATATTGATCGGTACCATCAACAAAGATCGTTGGGGAACCGAAAGCACCCCGTTGAATAGCCTCTTCGGTGTTAGCCCGCAGCTGATCCTTTATCGATTGTGTTCGCGACTGGGTGATCAGGTCTTCGCCATCTAGACCAACGTCCTTGGCTACAGCGATGAGTACAGCTTCGTCGTCCAGATTTAGTTGCTCACGAAAGTATGCATCAAAGGCCCTTTTGGAGAAGGATTGCAATTGGTTTTGCGTGCCTTCCATCACACAACAACAACGCATAACAGCAACAGACTTGATGGGGTGATGAACCGACGGAAAATTCATAGGCAATCCCGAAAGGCGAGCCCAATCTTGAAGGGACTTGCCAAGGTGTTTTACCTTTGGCGAATCAGCCATGTCACGAATCTGATAAATGCTTTGATTCACCGCATTGAAGATGCCTCCCACCAGAACCGAACGCCACCGAGCAGTAGCCCCTGTTTCCTTGAGGATCGGCTGGACATTGTGAAAGGCGAGATACGTCCATGGGGACGACAGATCAAAGAAAAATTCAACACGGTCCATCTCCAAACCCTCTACGCACCTCACAATTGGAGCGACATTGTAACCGCCTGCTGAAGCAGCGAAGAAATTTTCCTCGTTAGAATAGGCCAATTGCGTGTGTTGCCGGGAATTCCTGTAGCATCTATATCTGTTATGCGTTGAACCACGGTTATGCAACATGCAGGCAGCGCAACCTCGCTATCACGCAATCGATCATTTGCGTGCAACCATGATATCCATCGTGATGTTTGGGCACGCCATCCTGCCTTACGTGACAATACCACGTCGATTCAAGGATCCTCAGACCCACCTAGGCTTTGATGTTGTGGCTGTTTTTCTCTACAGTTTTGCCATGCCGGCGTTCTTCGTGACCGCCGGTTTTTCCACCGCGCTGATTCTTCACCGAAAAGGTATGCGCGGACTCATCAAAAACCGTGTTCAACTCATTTTTCTTCCGCTTCTCGCGGCGTATCTCGTGTTATCACCCGTCACCCGGGGCGCCTACAAGTTTGCAACCCACGTGACACACACCGGATCGATCCAGGGAGGCATCGACGCAGTACTGGTGCTGGATTGGATTCGACTGAGCAAGCCTTATCACCTTTGGTTTCTGCTTTCATTACTTATCTTTACCGTACTTGCCATAGGTTTGCGGTGGGCAGTGCTTAACGGAGCCGGTGGTAAGAAGGAAAACTTGAGATCCTTATCACGAAGTCTACTCACCAGCCGCTGGAATACGACCTTCGGCATTTTCATTGTCGCTTTGACTATGGTGCCCGCCTACGTGATGTATGGAAGCGATGCTACGACTTGGGCCATGCAACTCACATTGTTTGTGTTTTTTCTCGGAGGCTGGCTGCTTTATTTACACCGAGATGTGTTGCCCGACTTACAACACCACCCTTGGCGACCCATCACAATAGCCGTAGTCACTTTAGCGTTGGCAGTGTGGTCCGTTAGAGCACGATTACAAACACCCGACGATCCACAACTGATCCTGGGTCTAATAGCTGGAGTCAGTCAAAGCATTCTCGCTGTATGCATGACATCTGGTTTGGTGGGTCTGTATTACGCGCGTTTTAATCAGCCTTCGGCGCTTGGTAGCTACGTCAGCGACGCATCGTATTGGATTTATCTCATTCACTATCCGTTGCTTATCGCCGTGGCTGGAGCTCTTACCGTGACGCCATTTCCGGCGGTGGTCAAATACCTGCTGACGGTTTCCGTGGTTGTCCCTATTGTCCTTTTGAGCTATCAATTTGGCGTACGAAATACGCCGGTGGGTAGGTTGCTTAAGAGCCGGAGGAATAAACGGAACGATGCTTGATACCAAAGGGTTCTGAACCCTTCATCCTCCAGACTGAGCGTCAGCATCATCTTGTGAACCAATTTGACCTCGCTCATCACGCCATTCCGGCACAGGCGGCTCATGCACCCAGGCGGGAGAGTCACCGGCTGAACCACCAATGGTGTCATCACCGAAACCATAGGCCGAGTAACCCATAAGAGCGCGTAACCGGGGCGTAAACTTCACCGCAACATCGGGTGGCGTATCGAGGAAGTGATTCGACTCTTGGCGAAGCCAACCAAGGGAATAGGTGTTGATTAAACCAAGACGTTCGCCATCACTATTGTTAGCGCCACCCCCATGCCAAGTAGATCCCATATAGAAGAGAACAGATCCTTTTGGCATGATCGCCGATTCCCAACCTGACACATCAGGCAAATGCCATGACCTCAAAAACCGGTGACTGCGAGGAACGATTCGGGTACCACCATTTTCCACAGTGAAGTCATTCAAGGCCCACATGACACCTATCATTAACTCCATGCCTGCATTCTCGATGGGGTAAAGCGAATCATCCCGATGAAGTGCTTGCGCTGATTCCCCTGGATGTATCTCAATGGCCGTGGTACTGCCAATGTTGTAACTGCCACAATGGGGTAGCAATACATCGTTCGCCACCTTAATCACCAGGTCGTGATCGATCAAGTCTGCGGCGCTGGGCGCATAGGTTAAAAGACCGTAAGACGCTCTGAGGGTTTTGCCACCATCGAAGGGACTCGCCTGGTCTGGCCTGTCCGCATCCAAGGCGGGACGTAGCTCCGCGATCAACGCATCGATGGTGTCATGATCAGCAACATTCGTAACCACAACGGCACCATCTCGACGCAAAGCCTGGGTGATATTGTCGGTGTTTTCTGAGTTGTCAAAATACTGCAACGGCATAACTACCTCTCGCGGCGTCTTCAATGGGAGTTTTATTTACAGCTCAACCCGCAATAACAAGTGGCTCAATGGACATGTCTGTATTATTACATGTCAGTTCTTCCTGGGCGCAGAGTGTGATAAAAAATACCAATCAAAAAAACATCGAGTTGTCAGTTGAATAATCCGAGATTTCACCTCCC
>JBCCFQ010000624.1:0-3023 GCA_039029655.1 Pseudomonadota bacterium
CCAGTCCAAACGACGCGGATCATCCCCAGGTTGATAAGGTCTTGCCTCATCAAACTCCATGCCACGTCCCTTGAAGGGAGAATGATAAATCCCGCTTAACGCACCACGAATATAGTGGGGGTTTAAATCCAGAGTTTCTGCAATATGTCGCAAGTTCACCAAGCGACGGGTATCAATCGTCACAGGATCGCGATCAGCAAGAATGCGGCTTTGTCGGGAATTATTGCTGATGACCACCGACATGGTGTTACGGGACTGCGATTCGACTCATCAATTCGTCGATAAAACCATCCGGTGTTTTACCGTCTGCCAGTGCTTCATAAGTAAGCTGAATTCGATGTCTCATCACATCGGGTATCATAGCCTGTACATCTTCCGGCCCCACGTAGTCCCGACCATTCAACCAAGCATGAGCCCGAGCCGCACGATCTAGCCCGATGGTAGCTCGCGGACTAGCACCATAAGTAAGCACATTGTCGAAATCTTCGCCGTAGGTTTTCGGTGAACGGGTGGCCAACACCAACTCGAGCAAGTAGTTTTCGATATTCTCACTCATGTGTAGCTCCAAAACTTCCCGACGCGCCATAAGTATGTGCTGCTGAGAAATCCTCGGCGCTTCCGCCACAGTCCCCTTACTGGCGGCCAGCGATTCACCTCGCACCAAATGCAAAATTTCTCGTTCCTCTTCCCCACCTGGCGAATCGACTTTCACATAAAGAAGAAAACGGTCTAACTGAGCTTCAGGCAAAGGGTAAGTACCCTCCTGCTCAATTGGGTTTTGTGTGGCCATCACCAGGAACAGTTGCGGTAGCGGGTAGGTTGTTTTGCCCACAGTAATTTGACGCTCACCCATCGCTTCAAGCAACGCCGACTGCACTTTTGCCGGCGCCCGATTTACCTCATCCGCCAGTACGACATTGTGAAACAGCGGCCCTTCTTGAAACACAAAAGAACCATCTTGGGGACGAAAAATATCAGTGCCGGTGAGATCAGCAGGCAACAGATCCGGTGTAAATTGAATACGATGAAAGTCGCCTTCGATACCTTCAGCGAGTATTTTAATGGCTCGGGTTTTGGCCAGCCCAGGAGCACCTTCCACCAGAAGGTGTCCATCACACAACAGGGCGATGATTAAACGCTGTACCAAGGCGTCCTGGCCAACAATATGACGACTTACGTGAGCCTTAAGACGCTCTATGGCTTGCTTGCTGTCAGACATGTGCCTCCAAACTGACGCGACTCTTTAACAAAAAAGACACCCACAGGTGCCATTAGATTACCGATGCCAGAAAAGCTGAAAAAGACACAGCTAGCCTTCCCCAGATAACTCCTCTTCATCCATTTCCTCAACTTCCTCCACGAAGTATTGCAAGAAATGCGTACCTATCTCCACCTCATCCCCATGGCGAAGCTTACGTTTCTTTACTCTTTGAGAGTTAACATAAATTCCATTGGTGCTGTTTAGATCCTCAACTGTAGATCCCTTAACACTGGTGATCACCTGCGCATGATGGCGACTCACATATTCACTGTTAATCTGAATATCATTGTCGGCGGTTCGACCCACGATCATGCGGCCCTGGTGTAACTGAAACTCCTTAATGACATCTCCCTCGTGTAGCAATCGCAGAGTACCGATGCTTGGACGACCCAGTGATAACCCTTGGCGACCAACAAAACGTGAACCAGTGCGAGCGGCGTATTCCACCCACTGTAGTTCGTCGATGGCGGATCCCATGGTCTCAGATGTAACTTGCTTAGCGTTGTCTGCATAGGCACAAATCATCGCGGTGTCGCACAGCGTATTGATTAATCTCGGTACGCCACCGGAATACTTGAAGATGGTTTCAAAGGTCTCTTGAGCAAAGATTTCTCGGTCACTAGCACCGGCCACGCTTAAACGATGCAATATGTATTCTTTTGTCTCTTGCTCAGACAATGCCTTTAAGTGGTACCTCAAGCGGGTGCGCTGGGACAACTGCTCCATTTCTGGGGCATCTAAAACATCGGCAAGCTCAGGTTGGCCCGCGAGGATGATGCTGACCACCTTGTCCTTTTGAGTTTCGATGCCAGACAACAATCGAATCTCCTCAAGAACTGAAACACTCAAATTCTGTGCCTCGTCGACAATAATCACCACCCGCTTGCCGCGGGAGTATTGCTCAATGATGAACTGATTCAGAATGGAAAGAAGTTCCGCCTTTTGTTTGCGGAAGGGCTTGAAGCCAAATTCCACCAACAGACCCTGGAGAAACTGCACTGGGGTCACTTGGGTCTGGTAGATCTTCGCCGTTATGACTTCTTGACCCTCTAGATCCGCCAGGAATTTTTCAATTAGGGTGGTCTTACCCGAGCCAATCTCTCCAGTAATGACCACAAACCCATCAGTCAGCAAGACCGTGGAGTCCATATAGGCCTTTGCCTGAGAGTGCTGTTTACTCAGATATAGAAAGCTCGGGTCAGGGGTAAGCCTGAACGGATGCTCGTGTAAACCAAATAGCTCTAGATACATTCCTGCCGCACCACCCGTGAATACCATTTTCCAGGTTGTTCAAATATTTAGCGGGCAATTATCCCCAGATCCCTACCCGTGGGCAATGATTATGAGAGGGAAACACCCGTCCCTTGGGCCTCAAATGTTGGCGATTTAGGAGTCAGATCCCTTACGGGACTCCTGTCGCTTCTCAAAATCAGCCCAATTATGGACGGTTTCACTGACGAAAATGCACCCGCGGGTACGTCTTTGCCGGTGACTCTCGGCTTTCTCCTGCTCAATATCTGGGGCTTTGCTGTCGTTCTCGGCGTTTTTATTATTGTTTTTCATCGATCGGTTAAACCCGATTTCTTATTGCCCGCTAGCCTATAGGCTTAAGCGTTCGCAAGCTGCGAACCACGTCAAACGAGGTCAACTTTGCCCATTTTTTGTGACTCCCGTCACAACCTTTTCCCCAAAAGGGTATATATTCAATGCTTGGGTTTTTACATAATACAACACAATACAAAAAACCCCTAAACTATTGATA
>JBCCFQ010000625.1:0-3017 GCA_039029655.1 Pseudomonadota bacterium
CAATCCACGGCGACCGAAGAAAACTATTGGGCCTGTTCTTTTCCACGGGTGTTCCATGCGACGGGTGCCGTTGCCGGCAACAAAATTGCATTGCAGTAATGTTCGGAGAATGGACGACTAGCGGCGCGTCGCAACAAGTTGCGATGGGTGCCCGAAGGCCCCCGCTCTGCCGCCACTCTAGCCGCGCTCGTCACATATCACCTGTAGTCCTAGGCCTGGCGGTGAAAATTTCAGTAACCTTCGATCCGGCGCCTAGTGGTAACAGTCTTCACTTGATAGCACCCAGCCAGCTACATTCCTGTCGTTTGTATTTTTCCACTTCTTTCGGCGGGTGACTGACGAATCGGCAACCTCAATGGTTGCTTTGGTATTTGTGACACGACGTCCGTGGGAGTCACGTGGATAAGCATCTGCCATATTCAACACGTGGGACTTTGTACCGAATTTGCTGAAGGTGGATGTGTTATTGTCGTGTTTGCGAAAACTGCCATCGTTGGAACTCTACATACTTGCCTTCGGTGGACGCAACGTCCTACTCTCTACTGAGAAATAGTTCCTTCATGCCTCATCTTCAAATATTCGCGACGGACCAAGCTCAAGAATGGAATAGTTTTCAATCACAGCCGGCCACTATCACATAATAAGTTTGTCCCTACCGTTTTTGATCCTAGACTGCTACCATAGTGCAATATGAAAATACTAGATAATTCTCTTCAACCAGCCTCATTCTCTAATTGCTGGTTGCTTCGGGTTGCCACTTCGGTGGAAAACGGTACTTTCGGAAAAGTATTGTTCCTCCACTACAGACATTACGATTTCCCAGGCCCTTGCCGCCCTTTGTTCTCCAGCATCCCTCTCGTAGGCTTCTACGATATTATGCAATTGGTACATTTCACTCGGTTCTGTGAGAGAAGCTCGCCCTACCAGTCGCTCGAATGCCTGCAAAAAATCGTTTTTCATTTTCTGTCCCCTTTTACGCAGTTCGCGCAAAAAAACATACTCTATCGTTGATAGATTTAGTAAATGAAAAGTTAACCATTGTGAGAATTTCAGTCAAAATGAGGGGAGGGCGGCTCGGCTGAGTTCGAATTTGAGAACTCTGGTCTCAATTCGCGCGTGGACCGATGCCGTCGTTGCTTTGGATGGTTGCGAGATGGATGGCATTCGGTGCCTGCCTTTCCAATTCGGCTTCAAGCCAATCCTTCAAAATCGCAGCAGTGTGATCGAACCCCGATGCTTCTGCAATCTGCAAGGCGGCGAGTAGTTCTTCTGCATAGGTCAAAACGATCCCCCTAAAAAGTTCAAACTCCAACTAAGACAAGCTCGATCAAGTTGGTTAACGCTTGGTTAACCCGAAGAGCCCAGTTGTATTAAAATGCCTCACAGTGATTGGGTTTTCCCCAGATCTTCTCTTCTGCATGTTGGGATGGAGCTTCCAAACGTGAGCAAAAGGCCAATTTCTAGCAATATTGGTCGCGGTAAACCCTCCACCGAATTTCTATTTAAGCCTGACTCCGTTCAACTAATGGTCTTCCTTCGAAAGGGGGGGGAGTATTCTACCAGTGCAAACTCAATGGCTTTCAAATTGGGAGTTGTGATTGTGTTCATACACCGTGGTATTGCGCTGACTTTTCCCCCTCGAATCCACGCTGGCGAGTTGGCTCTGTTTAGTGTTTTGGCTAGGCTTGGCGTATGACGATGCTTGTGTGGATTGACCTTTTGAGGTTCGAGTGAGGGTGGTTGTAGTTGTAGTCGGATCGCCTTTTTCGCAGTGAAATGGTGGGTACGCAGCAAGGTCAGAAATTGGTTCTGGTCACCCGGATGCTGCCGTTGAAGTTCTGTACGATGCGTTTCTGCATTGGTTTGTCGGCTGCACAGTGATGTCGTAGAATTTTCGGTCTTGTTGCTGATTTAACATGGAGTACGATTTCAGTTCCGCCCTGTTGTCTTTGACTGCTATGCGGGCGTGGTTCCGCATTTCAATATTTTGGCCCAGTCATCTGGAGGCATAGGGCTCCAACGACGGCGTATCGAAAACGGCCAACAGTCGCTCCTGGGTTTTATGTTCATGCAAGCATAGGACGCGGAGTCCGCGACCCTCTACCGTTGTGCATCCGGTTCCAAGTCAAATGACCACCGCCAGTTCGGCCGCTGTGTGATTGCTGTGGGGGGGGGCCCGATTGCCAGTTTGTGTACACCGGCTTTGCTCCATGTCAGTATCTCTTTGCGGTAAAGTTGGATTCCAGTCAACCTGCCAGTCTTCTCCTTTTAGTAGAATGTTCAGTCGTCGATGGCCAGTCAGTTTCCGCTAGGTTGCTAGTTCGATTCTTCTGGCACGCAGCGCTCCTTCCGCTGGAGTATTCAACCTCCGCCGATAGACACTCAGATCAATCCCAGCTAGCCACGGGACTGCGGATACAATTGTCTTCTTTCTTGCCCAATCCGCCGCTTTCCTCCTCAAGCCAGGACTCATGGGTTCTCTTCGAACATCTCTTTCAACTTCGCCGCATCCTTCATTATTTAGGCCAACATTCCAAGGAACTTCACATCCTCGGCTTCAAGTGATATTCGCGGATTGGTATCTGCGATCTCTACGCCGCCGCATTTGCGCTGCCGGTTGTAGAATAGTCGCATCAATTATCCCACGTTAGCGACACAGCTCGGACCCGTTGATACTCCACTTGGTGCACTACAAGACGCCAAAAAACCCATGCTTCGTCGAACCGTATCTCTACCTACAGTTTATGGCGTTTCCAAACCCCGATAACTCTTTGTTAACAATAGTGTAAGATGCTTTGAACATGCTACAAGTATGGAAACTAGAGATCCCTCCGGATCGAATTGGCGCACCTGTTGTTCATGGGTGGGCTCTCGCCGAGACGGCCGAAGAGGCCAAAGCTCTTTCTTGCTGTAAGAATGCCCTGGTCGAACAAAAGCCGGATCACCTATGGATTGTAAGGGAACGCGTAGTTTGGGAGGTTTAGACATCTGCACCACTTTCTCATACAGATTGAAAC
>JBCCFQ010000626.1:0-3014 GCA_039029655.1 Pseudomonadota bacterium
GAGGCCACGTGCGCTACGCTCCAGTGGACATGCAGTCAGGGGTGCGGTCAGTATGGAAACAGTCAACCGCAGGCTCGCTCAGGTTGCTTTTATTTGTTAGGCCCCTGGTGCACTAGGCCTGCGCTGTCAAGCCCCACCACATGTCGGCGTGTTGGCACAACACATGCTACAGTGCCGATCCTTGGCACCCATCCCCCTAAACCCTTGCCTCCCGTAGGTTGCACGTGACCTCCTCCCCGACACGTCCCCCGACGAGGAGCCCACCCCCACCGGCACCACCCTGGACTCTATCGACTTTCTGCTGCACAACTTTACGGAGATGAACAAACTGTGGGTGCGGCTGCAGTACGCGGGGCAAATCCGGGACCGCGCACGACGCGAGAAGGAGCGGCAGCAGCTGGCCGACCTGGTCGGGCGCAACCTGACGTACAAGCCATCTTCGGTGAAGTGCCAGTTGCCAGTCAGTCGAGCGCCGTTTGGGAATGCCATATAGGCAGTTTCCGGTGTTTCGTAGTAGATCGCGGCTTCGTTGGATTTGCCGACATCGATGTAATGGGTCGAACCCATCATCAAAACGATCAGGGCTTCTTTGGCGAGAAATTCCATTGGGATGCTCCTATGGACGGTGGGGAAACAGGGGAATGATCATCAAAGCTCGGTGTTCTTGTGGTGGCGCCATGCCGAGTGATGGGTGAAATCTGGCTGGTGGGCCCAGGCGAGCATCAGATAGGATGTAGTGCCAGGCGCGAGTGAAACGTGATGGCGATCGTCAAACTGATGCGGCAGGCTGAAGGTGAGGTGGCTGATCTCGGCGATGCGTTGACCAGAGACATCGTCGAGTTGGGTTTCGCCGCCACGATTGATAACCAGGTCGTGGCCAGTCGGAATGGCGACTCGTTCCTGTATCTGGACGTGGCCATCTTTAGCAACAATCGCCATGACGAACCTGGTGCCCACAAGCTGTTGACGGTCATTGAAGCCAACAGCGAGCCAGCCGGGCGCTGGGGCGGTGAGGTGCCCATGCAAGCGGTTGGCTTGATGATCCCAGGCGAACGTCATGTCGCCCGAGGCCAGCTGTTGGTCGTGAGCCTGTATCGGTTGGGTTCTGGCCATCGCCAAAGCTGAGACAATAGAAGCGGCCAGCGCAGTTCGACGTTTCATCGATCTCTCGTTCGTGTATTATTGGTCAAGCAGATTGACGATATCTAATCGAAGTTATTTAGTCAAGTAGGTTGACGAAATGAATTTGCCCGAACAACGACGTCAAGACCACATTGGTTGGCGGCTATGGCATGCGGCTTCGGAATGGAAAGTGCGGTTTGTCGACGAGATGGTGGCTGCTGGGCATAGTTGTTATGCCGAGGCGCGCTCAAGCGTCATCCCGTACATTGAACCGCAGGGCACCAAACAGTCGGAGCTTGTCCGCATGATGGGATTGAGCAAACAGGCGGTGCAGCAACTTGTCGATGATTTGGAGCGCGAGGGCATCGTTACGCGCAAAGCCGACCCTGATGACCGGCGCGGCAAGATTGTTTGTTTTACCCGAGCTCAGGGTATAGTCACTACTGCCTGGAACTCATGCTCCCGGCCAAATCAACTAACTCAATGAATTCTCTTCGATAACCAAACTCATCATTCCCTTTGGCTTCTTTCGCCATGCTCAAAACTGATGCATAGGTCAAGTCCCCCTTGAACTCAGAGTCTCTCAATAGCATTCCAAAGCCTGCTACTGCCATTGTCCAATCAAGATTATCCGAAGATTTTTTGATCCCATTTTCTACCACGCTCGTGATCAACTTGCTCCTATTTCCATCTGGTGCTTTATATCTGAACTTTACGGTCAACAATTCATCACCATCACTGGCTAGCTTATTCTTATTGGACTGATACTTCAGTGGATCAATGTCCTTTATGAATTCACTGTTTACACCAACTGGAATGATTTCATATATAGCTGTAACCGTATGTCCACTGCCCAACTCACCTGCATCTTTCTTGTCATCATTGAAGTCCTCATCATTTAATCTTCTGTTTTCATATCCAATCAGGCGATATCCCTGAACCACAGCAGGATTAAATTCTACCTGGATCTTTACATCTTTAGCTATCGTAAACATGGTTCCTCCAAATTCATTCACCAATACCTTCTTTGCCTCTTTCATGTTGTCGATGTATGCGTAGTTGCCGTTTCCCTTATCAGCAAGGGTTTCCATTTTAGAATCCTTGTAGTTACCCATTCCAAAACCCAATACAGTTAAGAACACGCCATCTTTTCTTTTTTCCTCAATCAATCGTTCCATCTCCGCATTACTTGAAGCACCTACATTAAAATCTCCATCTGTTGCCAATACAACTCGGTTATTTCCACCTTCCACAAAGTTTTCCTTCGCAATTTTATATGCTAGCTTAATTCCTTCTCCTCCGGCAGTAGACCCACCAGCTTGAAGGTTATCGAGAGCTTTCATGATTTGATCTTTGTTGTTGCCATCAGTCGGAGAAAGTACCAATCCTGCAGCTCCAGCATACACAACTATCGAAACCTTATCTTGAGGTCTGAGTTCATTGGCCAACAATTTGAAGGCAGATCTCAATAAAGGGAGTTTGTTGGGAGAATTCATTGAACCAGACACATCCAGTAAAAACACAATGTTAGAAGCAGGTAAATCTTTTAAATCAATCTTCTTGCCTTGAATACCAATTTGAGCTATCAAGTGATCTTCATCCCATGGAGCCTTTGCAAGTTCTGTGTTGATCGAAAAAGGATCCTTACCTGTTGGATTCTCATATTCATAGTTGAAATAGTTGATCATTTCTTCTATTCGGACAGCATCCTTTGGAGGCAATTGCCCATTATGTATAAATCTTCTCATGTTGCTATATGAGGCCGCATCAACATCAATTGAGAAGGTAGATAAAGGCTTGTCTACTACTTTTCTGAATTCATTTTCATGAATGGTAGCATATTCCTCGGTATTATGATAAACGTCATCTTCATAGGCTATTGAAGTCTGACC
>JBCCFQ010000627.1:0-3013 GCA_039029655.1 Pseudomonadota bacterium
AGTCCATTGGCGACACAGCAGAAAAACCGAGGGAGCCTTTGGCTCCGTCAACGACAGAAAATCCGAGGGAGGCTACGCCTCCAATCGATGCGACACCTCATCTCGTTCCCGAAACACTCGAGGACCTTCCATCTCCAACCTCGGGACCGCGCGATGCTTCCTTTCAACTCGACAATGACACCAGACAATATATTGAGCCGTCTGATCCCGACATTATTGCTACTCAACGCAAACGGCAGCGCCTCGCAACGATTCACGAACGTCTGGGCCATCTGAGTTTCGGAAAACTCAAAATGATGGCCCGCGCTGGCATCATTCCGAGGGAGCTCGCGAATGTCGATCCACCAACGTGTCCCGGCTGTGCTTATGGCAAAGCACAACGTCGTGCCAAGCGCGTCAAAGGCATTCGAAATCGACGACACATTAAACCTGCAACCAAACCTGGTCAAGTAATTAGTGTTGACCAGTTGGTCAGCCCCACGGCGGGCTTTGTACCAACTCACCGTGACAAACCGACTCGCACCAGATACACTGGCGCAACGGTATTCGTGGATCACTTCTCTGATTTCACATATGTTCACCTTATGACAAAGATGAACGCCGACACCACTGTCAAGGCGAAATCCGCCTTTGAACGTTTGGCCTCCTCTCACGGCGTGCACATCAGCCACTATCACGCAGACAACGGCTTATTCGATACGAAGACGTTCCGTGACGCCATCCAAAAAGCAAACCAAACCCTCAGCTTCTGCGGAGTCAATGCGCACCACCAAAACGGAAAAGCAGAAAACCGCATCAAGGACATAACAAAAGGAGCACGAACGGCCCTCTTACACGCCACTCATCGTTGGCCGAAAGCGATAAATGCAGCACTTTGGCCGTCCGCTCTCAAGCACTACACCAACCTGAGAAACGCGATTCCTACCCGATTTGTTCCGGAAGTCAAAAACAACCGGAAAATCATTCAGCCAGCCGTGTTTGATGACTCGCCCATTTCAAGATTCTCTGGCACGACAGTAGAGCCAAACTTGGATCATTTTCATCCGTTTGGGTCTCCGGTCTACGTGCTCGAAAACTCCTTGCAAGCACAACAATCGCACAATAAATGGAGCGACCGAACTCGAGTGGGAATATTTTTATGTCATTCTCCCCATCACGCATCCAATGTCCCGCTCATCCTCAACACGCAAACAGGAAACGTCTCTCCGCAATTCCATTGCATCTACGACGACGAATTTCACACCTGTAAAAAGGACGCGAAATTCTCATCCTTGTGGCAAACGAAAGCCTACTTGCAAAATAAGCCGGCAACATTGCCAACTACCATGAACGTTCCGGGAACCATCGCCAGCGTCAACCCGGAATCCATCACGCCACCAGCAGCACCCGATCCAATACCCATGTTCGTAGACACCTGGGATGCTGTGGACGAAGAAATCACCCTTCCTGATGTCGGTCCCACTCTTGAGGAACAATTGGACGACACTTCCCAACATGAACTTCCTGTGATTGAAGAAAGCGATGACACAAACCACCCTGTCAATGATCCGGACCAAGTGCAAGTGCCAACGTCGCGTTTCGGACGGCGTCTGAAACCCAACAGTCGCGTGTTCAACCCCATGTTTGCTTCTTTGTGCGCCTTTTCCGCAACGTTTTACGCACCACCACCAATCGAGCGATCGTGGTTGCAACAAGATGCAGACCCACACCAACATTTTCATCCCTATGCGCTCTTCTTGGAATCATTTGCCTTTTCAACAACCTCTGATCCTGATACAATGAACCTTGACGAGGCCATGAAACAGCCGGATCGCGACAAGTTCATTGAAGCGATGTATAAGGAATTAAATGATCACATCCAGAGAAAACACTGGAAGGTCATCCCCATGAAGTCTGTACCAAGAGGACGCGTGCCAATACCTATGGTTTGGTCGATGAAGCGAAAGCGAAATCCCGTGGGAGAGATCATTAAGTGGAAAGCTCGGTTGTGCGCTGGTGGTCATCGCAGTGTCGAAGGACTGGACTTTTGGTCTACTTATTCGCCAGTGGTCTCATGGAGTACTGTTCGTTTGATGATCACCACGGCTTTGATTCAAAATTGGCATATGAAATCAATTGATTTCGTTCTCGCTTTCCCTCAAGCACCCGTAAAAACAGATATATTCATGAAGCCACCAAAGGTTCCAACCGATTTTACCATTCCCGACATGCCATCGTTCACTGATCGATTTAACAAAGTTTACAAACTGATCAAAAACCTCTACGGATTAAAGGACGCCGGTCGTACATGGTTCCAATTTCTTCGCAAAGGTCTTTTGGAACGCGGTTGGGAGCAGTCCGAGATCGACACATGCGTTTTTACAAAAAGGGGCATCATTTTGATTCTGTATGTTGATGATGGCATCCTAATCTCGCCCTCGGAGCATCTCATCCAGAAAGAAATTGAATCCTTAGTGCAAGGTTTCGATTTAACCGATGATGGCGACCTCAAGGATTATTTGGGAACACGTTTCGTGCGTCATGATGATGGGTCAATCGAGCTAACCCAGCCACGAATGGTTTCCAGGATCTTAAATATGGTGGGTCTGGCTTCGACTACAACAGACGTTAAGACACATGATACGCCTGCCTCTAGCACGCAGCTATTGGATCAAAATCCCGACACACCGCCACGAAAACAAAACTGGCATTACCGTGGAGTTGTTGGTTGCTTGAGTTATCTCCAAGCAATGATACGACCCGATCTAACGCTGGCAGTGCAACAATGCGCAAGGTTTTGCAATGAACCGAATCAAGATCATGAGGAAGCAGTTAAACGTATCTGCCGCTATTTGCTGAAGACGAAAGACAGAGGTTTAATTATGAAACCAGACAAAACGCGTGGTCTTGAATGCTTTGTCGATGCTGATTGGGCAGGTTCTTGGCAAGAGCGTTCCTCACATGATTGTTTGTCAGCTCACTCACGTACCGGTTTTGTTATCATGTTTGCAGGCTGTCCTATCATGTGGAACAG
>JBCCFQ010000628.1:0-2991 GCA_039029655.1 Pseudomonadota bacterium
ATCATCATCGCCCACCGTGGCGCCAGCGGTTATCGGCCGGAGCATACGGAAATAGCTTATCGACTGGCTGTTTCTCAAGGTGCTGACTACATAGAACCCGATCTTGTACCCACAAAGGATGGCCACCTTATTGTCCGTCATGAAAATGAATTGGGCAGCACCACCGATGTCGATGAGAAACCAGAATTTAAGGCGCGCTTCACCACCAAGACCGTGGACGGTGTGACGCTTTCTGGCTGGTTCAGTGAGGACTTTACTTTGGCAGAAATCAAAACGCTACGCGCCAAAGAGAGGATTCCTGACGTGCGCCCGGACAACGTCGAGTTTGACGGCACGCAAGAAATACTCACACTAGAAGAAGTCATCCAACTCGCACAGATGTTAACGATCAGTAGTGGACGACCCATTGGTATCTACCCAGAAACCAAACATCCCACGTATTTTAAGACCGAGGGGATCCACTTGGATGGGGACAAAATTCAGCTATGTATAAGCTGCATTTTGGTTCAAAAATTGGTGGAACACGACTTCATGAATCCCAACCGGGTGTTTATCCAGTCTTTCGAAGTAGAGAATTTGCTCCGGCTTAAGAACTCCATCATGCCTGAGGCAGGCGTTGATTTTCCTTTGATTCAACTCATGGGAGATGTGAGAGCCTGTGCAAAAAGTATCGATGCTAGTTTTTCACATCCTTATGACATCATTTATCACGTCCGCCAGGGTGTGGATCTAAAAGACATCTATGGCGAGCTAGGTTCTACAACGGCCAATCCATTAAACGATGACACGTGCTACGGAGACTTCAATACCGCAAAAGCCTTGGCATGGATGGCTGATCACTACGCCTGGGGCATCGGTCCGTGGAAGGAAAATCTTCTCAATGCCGAACAACACGGCACCGTGGAACTCCTGCCCAATGCCTTAGCCGTCGGATTGGGCGTTCACCCCTTTACGCTGCGGCGGGAAAGCCAATTTCTGACAGACTCAGACACCCTACCCAGCATTGAGGACGAAATCGCCAGGCTTTTGCAGCTAGGTGTTACCGGGTATTTCACAGACAACCCAGATTTGGGCTATAGAGCAAGGCAAGACTGGCTAAAAAAACCCTAGCTTTTTTTCTAAGAAATTACAAAGACATACAAAAAGCCACCCTCCCTTTTCGGTATTCACCGTGGGTTCAGGCAAGGTCACACATACTACAGTCTGGAGGATGTGACATGACTGACAAGCGACTATTGTTATGGGATATGCTGGCTTTAATTGCATTTTTGACGGTGCTGTTGGTACCGGATCCAGCATTGCCGGAACCCTCAGCGGAACCGGCGCCTCCGTGGATAGAGCGGTCAGGCGAAACTAGTCTACAACTGATGAATTCTCCCCTCCCCCAAACCCGCATCAAAGCCATTCAACCATAAGCTAAACCCCCGCCCTTTGGTTACAATGTTGCGTCTGGGTTAGCACCAGACTGACACCCACCGAGGAACGGTATGGCCACTATTCGCAAACAAGACCTCATCGACAGTCTAGTCGATGCTTTGCAATTTATTTCCTATTACCACCCAAAGGACTTTGTTGACGCGGTCTACGATGCTTACAAAAAGGAAGAGTCCAAGGCGGCAAAAGACGCCATGGCGCAAATCTTAATTAACTCTAAAATGTGCGCGGAAGGACACCGGCCCATCTGTCAGGACACAGGGATTGTTACTGTGTTCGTCAAGGTTGGAATGAACGTGAGTTGGGATAGCGACCAATCGTTAAGTGAGATGATCAATCACGGGGTCGCAAAGGCTTATAACCATCCAGACAATAAACTGAGAGCCTCAATATTGGCGGATCCGGCTGGCGCCAGAAAAAACACCGGTGACAACACTCCAGCCGTCATCCATGTGGATCTCGTAGCGGGAGACACGGTTGATGTTCAAGTGGCCGCAAAAGGTGGCGGATCAGAGGCGAAATCCAAGTTTGCCATGCTAAATCCTTCTGACGACATCGTCGATTGGGTGGTCAAGACAGTGCCTACCATGGGAGCCGGCTGGTGTCCGCCGGGTATGTTGGGAATCGGTATTGGTGGAACCGCAGAAAAAGCCATGGTGATGGCCAAAGAAAGTCTCATGGATCCCATCGACATCCATGAGCTAAGAGAGAAAGGCGCATCCTCCACAACAGAGAAACTCCGGTTAGAGATTTTTGACCGGGTTAACGACTTAGGCATTGGCGCACAAGGGTTGGGCGGGCTCACCACCGTCCTGGATATCAAAATCATGGATTACCCAACCCACGCGGCCAACAAACCGGTAGCCATGATTCCCAACTGTGCGGCGACCAGGCACGCTCACTTTGTCCTGGATGGCAGCGGCCCGTCGTACCAAACGGCACCTTCCTTGGAGGATTGGCCGGAGATTACCTGGGACGTGGGCCCCAGTACGAAGCGCGTCAATTTAGACACCGTGTCACAAGATGACGTTAATGACTGGCAGCCCGGAGAAACGTTGTTGCTGTCTGGAAAAATGTTAACCGGCAGAGATGCCGCCCACAAAAGAATTCAGGAGTATCTTGAAGCAGGCAAACCGCTGCCCGACGGCGTGGATTTTCGAAACCGTTTTATCTACTACGTGGGCCCGGTGGATCCGGTACGTGACGAGGTGGTGGGACCGGCGGGCCCCACTACGGCAACCCGGATGGATAAGTTCACTGACATGATGCTAGGTCAAACCGGTTTGCTTGGCATGGTGGGAAAAGCAGAGCGTGGTCCGGTAGCCATCGAGTCCATTAAAAAGCATCAAGCCATTTATCTTATGGCGGTGGGTGGTGCCGCCTACCTCGTGTCAAAAGCAATCCGGGGTTCTCGTGTTGTGGCGTTCCAAGACTTAGGGATGGAAGCGATACACGAGTTTGAAGTCAAAGATATGCCGGTGACGGTGGCAGTAGACAGCAAAGGAGACGCAGTCCATCAGTCGGGACCCGCCCGATGGCAAAAAATTATCTTTGATA
>JBCCFQ010000629.1:0-2987 GCA_039029655.1 Pseudomonadota bacterium
AAACGCACAATGGGTTTTGTGGGTTTCTCTTTGTCACCGAATAATTTCTTTTTGATGCTCTCAAACATCTTAAGCTCTCCGAGAGGAACCAAACGTGGCACTATCATAGCGCCGCGTTTCCCTCGTGCCTAGTCGGAGGATTGCGGTCTTATGACCGCCAAACTCTGGAAAACTTGCGATGGATCTTCATGATCCCTGCAAAATTTCGCCACATCCATAGCCTGGCGTTTGATCGTTGTCCACTTTGGTCTTTTGAGCGTAGGAATTCCTCCAGCGCTCCGGTGGATAGCGACATCAAAGGATGAGAGAAGTTAAATGCAACCGTGATACGGGGTCGGTTGCCCCGATGGGTTTCCACCCGATGGAAGAAAGACGATGGGAAGATCAACATCAACCCCGGGTTTGGAGTCACCGTCTCCGCTTTGGCAAAGTCGAACCGTTGTCGCCCAGGCCTGGGTAGGGTATGACAGTTTTCAAACACGGTACGACCCGATTGTGTTGGGTCATCTGTGCCGCAGTCGACGTAATAGATGCCAGACCATACGCTGGGAGGTCGTCCATGATTATGTAGTTCATTATAGCCGCCAGGGTTGTTTACATTGAACCAAGCATTCGCTTCCCAGTCGATGAGTAACTTGTCGTCGACCTCAGCAAGACATCTTTGCATCAATTCCCGCAATAGCGTCTCAGCCATGGCTGACAAGGTGTTTAGTTCGGCAAGATTGCTGTTTTGAAGAATATCCTTTTTCGAACTCCAGCCCCCTACGTTGGAAATAATCTGCCCTGCCTCATGATCCATCCGCTGAAGTGCGTACTCTCGTAACTGTGCGTTCAGCTCGTGAGTATCCTCCCATTGGTATTGAATGATGGGAGCTGCGAAAGCCTGTTTGATGGTCGCTTGTGAAGCACCGTTTGTGGTCATTTTTCACGGTCCCAATGGTTATCCGCCCATTTTAGAGACTGTGGCCAGGCCTTGCTGTGAAACCGGTTCGTTATCGATACAATTGCATAATGTATTCGGGTACAGTTGGTTCCTTGCCGAATATTGAGCTGGGCATCTTATCTGTCAGTGCCCAACGGTGTAGCCAGGTAATCCCCCCAGGACCGTAGTAGCTGTCTGCACGCTCATAGGCGGAATCCTTTAGAGCTTCCTCCAAAGTGACAAAAACGAATCCCTTTTGTTCGATGCCCTGTAACAAATTGGAGAGAGTTTTGCCGTTTAACTGGTTTGCATGCAGCAATAGGATTTGTGGTAGCTCATAGCCAAGAATCGCTTGAGACTGCTGTTGATAGTAGTCCACCATCTCTAACATATAAGAAACGTAATCTTGCTCTACTTTTTTTCGCTCACCTTCACTGGCTCGTTCGTAAGCTCTGGCAAAAATATACTCTTGATTGTCAATGGTCACCGGGGCGACAACATAGGCCTTGGAAGACAGGAATTGCTCAACTTCGGTTCGGACCTCTGCCGACCGGCCTGTATGTAGAAATGGATGGCGGAAGTACTTAATTTTTGGTGGGTTTTTCTGCCATAGCTGTTGCAGTACCTTATCCCCAATGGCTATATCATTTATGAACTCTTTGCTTTCCACCCGGTGCAAATCCAGATGGGCGAAACTATGATTTCCCAACTCCTGATTGGCGTTTAACCAGTCTCTAAGCAGATCGACTCGACGATCAATTTTTTTCTCATTTAAGTAGAGTTTGTTTTCATTGACGAAACCGACGCTTTGAACGTCAAACTCCGTTAATGCACCCAGGATTTGCTCATTGATTTTCGACCAAGTTGCGTGGTCTCGGGATAGGGTATTGGCAGGCAGATCATCGATAGTTATGGCCATTTGCTTGTCTTTGGCCAATGTGTTGAATGAAAAAACGAATAGTAGAACTGCAAGAAGGCGCATTGTAGCTCCCAGCGGATGTGTTCTACCGAGTCTGCCACAAGTTTAAGGATGGGTTAGACCCACTTTTTTGCTTGATTACCTTCTATTCGTCTCTAACGACTTTGGCAACCACCGAAATGACCTGCTTTTTTCGATCTATTTTTTGCTGGCTTAGTTCGGCTTTTGTGCTAGAACCACTGCGGGCATGATCTTTCACCCCTAACTTGAGTGCCTCTATTTCACACTTGGTCCGAAGTCTGCCAATGGTTTGATCCAGCTTGCTGGAATCACTGGGTAACTTGGTAGAACACTGGACTTCCCAAGTGCCCTGGTTTCGGACAATCTTGGTGGTGGTTTCTGCGGCATACACGGGGTTAAGACAGTTGAGTATGCAAAATAGAAAAACGTTGTAGCTAAGTGTCTTCATAATCCGGGTCGGGCAAGCTCTTTTGGGTACGCCAAACAACTTGGTGATAATTTCCTGTTACGCTGAGTACATAGACTTCCATGCCTTGTTCCAGATGGCGTTCACCACCAATCTCGTAGTCTATTTCATAAGTGAGGTGAGCTACGGCGAGATCGGAACGGGTAAAAGTTTCAATATTTAGGATACTAAAGTCATGGATAGCGGCTAGTTCGCCAAACTGGCGATAGCTATCAACCATAGCGTCCACGCCGGCAAGTGTGTCCGAACCACTAGGAGTGAGTAGCACGCAGTCTTTTGAGAAGTACGCGTAGAGCTCCGAGTAGTTCTTTTCCAGCCATGCATCATTCAGGGCCACCAAAAAGGACTGCACATGAGCCTTTCTGTGATCATCAGAATCAGCGGGGTTGTCGCTAGACAGTTGCAAGACCTTGAGTTACTCCTAAATGGGTCGACCACTATGGCATGGGCTTATGGAAAATAACGTGCTGTGGGCCTCATTAATGGCCATAGGTCATTGTTTCTTTACATAATCTAAAGCTTGCCTAGCCTTTTGGAGCTATTTATAATAGTAGTTACGTAATTACTTACAGAATTTTTATGGAATTCTATGACCGAGTTGGTCCAATGGCATTGGGCAGTCGGCTTCGCCGACTCAGCGATCGTTTATATGATTCGGC
>JBCCFQ010000630.1:0-2974 GCA_039029655.1 Pseudomonadota bacterium
CGGAATAGAAGGAGCTACATAAATCATCACGTTTGACCCAGACAGAACCTAGGTTGGGTATGTCATAGTTTTCAATAGGGGTCGGGTACTTACCCAGATGTAGCCTGGGTATTGACCGTTCCAAACCGGGAAACCTTGCGAACAAGTGATCCATATTGTTCCAATCGCTGCTAACTTTTGTCGGATCCGATCATGAAGGTCGGGAGCAGATAGTGGGCAACTGGATTCCGCGCCTTCACAAAAAGCACTGGGTGTTAACGGCAAGCATAAGCATTGAAAGTCCTTATCTTGCCCGGTTGCTATGGTAGTCTCCTGATCAGTATCTCTCAACACGGGGCTTGTAGGTCCTATAGTATGCGCAGGGTTTTTCAATCCAAGAGAATTTCCTACCGTGTGCCACAGCTTTCGGATGCGCAGGCCATCTTTGAAAGTTACGCGTCGGATACCGAGGTGACGAAATACCTTAGCTGGGCCCGACATCAGGTGGTGGCAGACACCGAAGCGTTTCTTGAGTTTGCCCAAGCCCAATGGGCCGAGTGGAAAATCGGCCCGCTGTTGTTGGAGTGTGTAGATACAGGTCAACTGCTTGGGTCTACTGGTTTAGATCGAGTGGATAAGAACACGGCATCCACTGGATATGTCATCGCGCGGGATTTTTGGGGTAGGGGCTTAGCCAGTGAAGCCCTTGGGTCAATGATAGAAATCGCGGTCCAGCACGACTTTCAAAAAGTGTTTGCTTTTTGTCATCGAGATCACTTGGTATCAAGGCGTGTACTTGAACGCAACGGATTCTCCTACAAGACTTGTTACGAAAAGCGCCTAGTTTTTCCCAATTTGAGTGCGATCCCGCAAGATGTGTGCGAGTATGAATACCAATGTTGATTAGTCGTGGAGTATGTCTTGGATGTAGGTAAGCTGAGTCTGGCTACCGTGGCTTTTGTCGTTCAGCATTGGCGTGCGCTTGTCTATGTGTCAGTGATTCCAGCGTTGTTGAACATGGTTTTGAATAACGCGGCAGCAGAAGAGATCACGCCAAATCAGCTGGTTCTGATTTTGTTTGGCGGTCTTGTGGTGGGGGCTGTCATCGAGGTAGCCACCTACCGTATCGTTTTGCTAAACCAATCTTCGCGTTTTCCGGTGAGTTTGACTCACCGTGAGATTCTTTTTGTGCTTCGCCTCTTTATCTTAGGTTTTTTGTTCATCCCAGCAATTTTGTTCTTGGCGAGTCCAATAATCTCCTTGATCCTATTCGGTGTTGCATTGTGGGTTATAGCAAGATTGAGTTTAATTTTCCCGGCTATCTCTATAGACAGACGCATGTCTTACAGAGAGTCTTGGTACGCAACTGAACCGTATCAGGTCTTAATTTTTTTCGCTGCCGTCTTGTTGCCAATGCTGTTGACTCTTCTGATTTATGGGCTTCGTGTGTTGCCTTACCCGCTTGTTGTGGTTTCCATAGCCTCAGTCTTGCTCTCTGTGGTTAGGGCGACAGCAATATCCGTGGTGTATCGCCATATCTTCAGCGCTAATCATGATTAGATGCATGATCGTTTGGGCCGGTTTCCTTGCGATGGTTGCAACGGCTGCGCAAACCATACCTAAAGGTTTTGTGTATCTGGATGAGGCGGTGCCCGGTATTGTTTTGGACATTCGTTACGCGGGTTCAAACAACTTTGTGGGAGAAAAGATTACAGGCTATGACAGCCCTCGTTGCGTTATTTCCTCCGTGGCGGCGAATAGACTCATCTTGGTTCAGAGAGAGCTGTCCGAGCTCGGCCTGGGTTTGAAAGTCTTCGATGCCTATAGACCCCAGCGTAGTGTAGATCATTTTGTGCGGTGGGCACGTGACCTGGCTGATACTCGTAGCAAGTCTTCCTTCTATCCGAACGTACCAAAAAGCGAGCTTTTCGAAAGAGGCTACATAGCAGAAAGATCGGGTCATTCCCGAGGCAGTGCAGTGGATGCTACATTAGTTGATGTTGTCACAGGTACGGAATTAGACATGGGAACGGCTTGGGATCTTTTTGATCCGCTGTCCTGGCCTTCTAATAATGAAGTGAGCCTGCAGCAAAGAGCCAACCGATTGCTGCTTAAGGTCGTGATGACCAAGCACGGATTTAGGCCTCTAAAAGAGGAGTGGTGGCACTTCACATTAGAAAATGAACCCTTTCCCGACACTTACTTCGATTTTGTAATTGAGTAATCAGAGCCAGCATGGGCGACATTATCACCTACTATCTTGAGATGAAGTCTCCTGCGGGTTTGGTCGCAAAACCCCCAGTCACGGATTTGCAGGTCAACGAGGTTCGGATCGATAGCTTTCCGCTAAACAAATTCCTGTATGAATACGTGGGTAAGCCCTGGGGGTGGGTAGATAAGTTGGTTTGGACCGATGAGCAATGGAGACAGTGGGTCGAACAACCGGGCTTGCGTACATGGGTGGCCTATCATCTAGGCGCGCCAGCCGGATACTTCGAGTTACACAAGCCGAGTTCAGAACAAGTGGAGATAGCTTACTTTGGATTAGCTCGGAATTTCATCGGTCTGGGATTTGGGGGCTATCTATTATCGAGCGCGATACAAAATGCATGGGAATGGGGCAATGTGCGGCGAGTGTGGGTACACACATGCACATTAGATCATCCGGGTGCGCTTAAGAATTACCAAGCGCGGGGCTTTGAGATATATAAAACTGAGACCGAGTAGAGTCTAATTGTGAATATTCAAGCAGCGGAACTGAGACATTTACCCGAACTTGCGGGACTATTTGATGCTTACAGGCAATTTTATGAAATGCCGCCAGATCTAAAAGCGTGCGAAGCGTATCTGCGAGACCGTATGGAGGCCAAAGAGTCCATCATTTTTGTCTCTGAGAATGCCAACGGACAGTTAGATGGGTTTGTACAGTTGTATCACTCATTCTGTTCGGTCGAAATGATTGTATTGACGACTTTGTATGATCTTTATGTGTTGC
>JBCCFQ010000631.1:0-2972 GCA_039029655.1 Pseudomonadota bacterium
GCCATGAACCACTGGCCATGGTTGTGACAATATAGTTCGTCATACCCAGTAGCGCCATTAATAGCGCGACCGGGAAGTACACTTTTAGCGGTGAATACAGCGTCCCTATCTTAAAAATAATGAGAAAGAACCTGACGCCGTCGCGCAGAATATTGATGTGGCTACTGCCCACCCGCGGCGCCACTTCTATTGGGACAAAGCCAACGGAGTAGCCCGCCCGGAAAAACGCCATGGTGGACGTCGTTGGATAGCTGAAGCCGTTCGGCAGCAAGTAAAGAAAATCCAGAAACTTACGACGATTGACGCAGCGGAATCCCGATGTGAGATCAGGGATCTCCCGGTTCACCATCCAGCCAGCAAGTTTGTTGTACAGGTTGTTTGCACTCCACCTGGCAATGCTCGCCTGAGAGGACAGCCCTTGACGCGCGCCAACCACCAGGTCGTAGCCCTCCTCAACTTTTACCAATATGCGAGCAATGTCCGCCGGGTCATGTTGCCCATCTCCATCCATGAACACAATGTAATCGCCGCTGGCAGCGCGCGAACCGGTTTTAATAGCGGCACCATTGCCTTTGGAATACGGGTGGGTGATGACACGAACACCGTGTTTCTCACAAACGGCAACGGTGTTATCGGTAGACCCGTCATTGACCACGATCACCTCAATATCCGGATAGGCCTGTCGCAAGGACGGCAAGAATGTCGCTAGACCCTCTTGTTCATTTTTCGCGGGAATGACGATGGAAAAATCCAAGCTTAGTTCTCCAGATACAGTGATAGTGTTTGCTGCTCGCTCACGGTCAGCTTGCCCAGAGTTTGTAATTCTAGTAGCTGGGATCTGAGCGCTTCGGCTTCGTCAACTTTACCCAAAGCCGTCACAAAATGCAGCTTCATCAGTAGCCCCTGAGCATAATCCGGCGATTGTGCGAGGAACAAGTCAATGTACGCCAGAGCGTTGTTCCATCTTTGCATCACATGTTCCAGCAGCGCCAAACCCAGGTAAATGTTGGCCGAGGCGGTCGCAGTTGAATCAGGCGAGAGGTATATCTCATACATTCTGTTGGCAAAACGCAGGCGATCAAAGGCCGGACACACATCATCTTGCAGCAAATGCACCATCGTTTGAAGCGTCACCACCGACCCAAATGGGCGATCGGGTCTATTGGTGCCAAGCTGTTCGATCTGTTCGGGAGGTACAGGTTGATTGGCAATGCAGGCCAGGGCCAGATCACGTATATCATGATCGCCACTGCGTTCCACGCGGCTCAATGCGAAGGCACGGGCAGAATAATCACGCGCAGCTTCGAGTTCACCCAGGTTAGCCATGTGCACCGCCATGTCCGCATTCGCTCTAAACGAATTCGGGTGCGCGTTCAGATGCTGAAGGATCAACAGTGGCTGACTGGACCAAATTTGCACCTGCGAGCTGGTTAAGCTAGCGAGCCAGACAACGGTAAGCGCCAGGTAAGCCAGAAGCGGCGGACCAACTTCGATCATTCGCCGGGTGATCCCCGCAAACAAGGCTCCTACCAACAAGAACAGTCCAATACTGGGAAAATAATTTCGGTGTTCGAAGTACAGTTCCAACGGAAACACGGTGGACTCGATACTATGACCCACGAGAAACCAGGCGAGCCCAAACGCGATGTAACGGCCCCAGCGCTTAAACAAAAGAAGTCCGAACGCTAGCGCAACTCCACACCAAGCCAATACTGCATAGAAAGTCGTTGGGGGTTCACGAAGGGACGTCGAGACCACGACATCATCGTGATACAGACCCATCCGAAAAACATCGGGGATAAAGAGCTGTCCGACGTAGTCCCAGAGAATACGAGTCTGAGTGAGCAACCTCTCATCGAGGCTAAAGTACCGGTGACCAAAAGCGGCTGCTCTGGTATCCCACTTCAACACAAGATACAAGCAGAGAAACGCAGCTCCAATGGCAATCAAGGAAAACGTCAAGCGTCGCAACCAAGCTATCGTCTTGCCGCCGGGACCTGCAAACTGAAACCATAGTGCTTCCATCAAAATCAGAATGGGCACAACAACTATGGCATTCTCCTTGGAAAACATCGCGAGCACGATACACAGCAACACCGTACCCATCAGAATAGGTGAGAAGCTCCCGCGCAACAGCTGCAGTCGCCAAACCACATACGCGATACATGCGCATAACATAAAGGTGGTGCTGAGCATCGCCATGCGCTGGACAACGTACAGCACTGTGCTGACAAACAAGGGAGATAGCGTCCAGGCCGCTCCCAAAATCAGTGCCAGCCAAAACCGTCCCGGCACTGCCAGAAAGCGAAACAGCAAAGAAAAGAGCACAACAACGAGACAACCATTGACCAAATGAAGCAAAATGCTGACTTGTTTTTTAATTTCGATACTGTCGCCGAACAATAATGACTCGAGGACAAAGCTCATCATTGAGATCGTTCTGCCCAGTGGACCAGAGTCGTCACCGCGGACATAGTCCCACGCCAATTCGGGGTTTTGCTGCAGATTGCCAATTACCAATACGCTAGAGAAGTCATCGAGTAGAACTGGCCCCGTTTTCCCAGGCCAGTAAATCCACAGACTAGTCAGAATGACTAGAGCAGCCGCGATAGTTGGTGCCCCTCGACGAAGAGCCTCAGTCACCTGTATCACCAGGTTTTGGAGCAGGGGTAGAAAACAATGACTTGATTTGATTTACGTCACGGCGTGCTCGATCATTCTGCAGCCAGGTTTTTGCGTGCTCGTACATACTAGCCACATCATTTGTTTCCGATGCCTCCACAATTCGCGCCTGATATATCCATCCCGCAGGAGCAGAAATCACTTCCGCGTTTTGGAGTATCGACGCTAAATCGGGATGGTCCGGATAGTGCACCGAGATATATTGATACTTAAACAACTGTACTCGACTGTTCTTGGGGTAGCGGGAAGCTAGGGATTCCAATACCGCGACCACTCGGTCTTCTTCCACC
>JBCCFQ010000632.1:0-2970 GCA_039029655.1 Pseudomonadota bacterium
ACCTCAATGCCATAAAGCGACAATTTCATCATCTAGTTAGAACTATCCCCAGCGAGGGGTTGATTGTCTGGAACCAACAAAGTGATGCGTTAAAAGAGACACTGGACTACGGCTGTTGGTCCCATACGGAGAGTTTTGTATTCCACGGCGAGGGTGCCCAGTGGTGGGGTATGCCCGGACAGGACAATACCGTATCGATAAGTTTTAAGGATCAGCACTTGGGTGAAATACAGTGGTCTCAGCTTGGAGCGCACAACGCCCAGAACGCCATTGCCGCAATCGCGGCGGCGCGACATGCCGGTGTACCCGTGGAGGTGAGTTTGAAAGCACTCAAAGAGTTCAAGGGTGTGAGTCGGCGTCTTGAGATCATCGGTCGGCCCAACGGTATTACTGTTTATGATGACTTTGCCCATCACCCCACTGCTGTCGCGGCAACTCTGTCTGCTCTTAAGGACAACCACCCCGACGCGCGAATTGTGACTCTGTTAGAGCCTCGCTCAAACACCATGCGCATGGGGATTCATGCGCAGGCACTTAAGGCAGCTCTGTCTGATGCCGATCGGGTAATGGTGTATATGCCGCCAAACTTGGAGTGGAATTTTGATCTCGACAAACGCACCATGTCCATTCACGACAGTGTCGAAGACATAATCCAACAGTGTCGAAGAGAACTGAAAGAAGGTGACCAGGTTGTCGTCATGAGCAACGGCGGGTTTGACGGGATTCACAAACGCTTGGTTGTAGAGCTAGAGTCTGAGTAGGAGATCACTCATGACCATACCATTGTTCCCATTGAGGACCGTACTTTTTCCAGAGGGCCTCTTACCCTTGCGCATTTTCGAGCCACGTTATCTGGAGATGGTGACTCACTGTTTGAAGAATCAAACTGGCTTTGGCGTTGTGCTGATTCGGGAGGGCCGAGAGGTAGGCCCTGCTACCACCTTCAATCTGGGCACTGAGGCCACGATTGTCGATTGGTTCCAGGGCTCTGACGGTCTTCTAGGTCTACATGTATCTGGCAGACGACGATTTGAGATTCAATCCGTCACGATTTCGGAATCCGGGTTACATCAAGGCGAAGTTCGATTTCTGCCGGACGATGCGGAACCAGTCATACCTGATCAGTTCGCTTACATGGGGGAAATGCTGGAGAGCATCATCTCCCGAATGCCGGATGAAGTTCAGTTCCAAAACCCGCAAACCACTAGTCCGAATTGGTTGGTGGCTCGACTGGCTGAGATTCTTCCTATTGGGTTGGAAGAGCGTCAGGAATGTCTGGAGTGCGACACTGCTGCGGCGCGTTTGGCCTATCTAGAGCCTTTTTTTGCTGCATTGCGGGATCATCCCGACCCCTGAATTGGCCCCAAAGTTTGTTGCCAGCCAGCACACGTATTATGATCAATGGTCTAGGGGCTTGATTATTGGGGTTTTTGAGCGTGTGAGTACAAGAAAAATAATACGCGCCACCATGATTGCTTTGGTTGTATCGGCGCTGGCTGTACCGCTACTTATCTTCGTTATAAACAAAAATTTCGTCGTAGAAGTGCTTGATGCTGGCAACTATGTGGCCAGCATGAGTGTGTTCGTCTTCGGGTTGTCATTGGTGTCTGCAATGATTGCGGTTACCACCAGCACCTCGGAGGATGAGTCTGAAACCGGTATCGTCAAGTGGTTCAACACCACAAAAGGTTTTGGATTTATTACCCTCGAAGGGGGACGGGATGTCTTTGTGCACTACCGAGACATCTTGGGAAAAGGTCATCGTTCCTTAACGGCGGGTCAAAAGGTGGCTTTCCGCATTGCTAAGGGGCCAAAAGGTCCGCAAGCCCAAAGAGTTACGGTTTTGGGTTAACTGTAGAGCTTTCGCACTGAGCGGATATCGTTTGGTGCAAGAGGGGGTGACGGGGGTCACCTTTAACATTAGAAAAAACAAGCAAAAAGCTTGGGGTTGAGAGGCTATGTCTGATAGAGAGATGGGGACCGTTAAATGGTTCAATGATGCCAAAGGATTTGGCTTTATTTCCAGAAATGATGGAGATGACGTTTTTGTGCATTTTCGAGCTATACGAGGTGAGGGACACAGAACGCTGATTCAAGGTCAGCGTGTGGAGTTCACATTGGTACAAGCAGAGAAAGGCCTACAAGCAGCAGACGTCAACGCAGTAGATTAAATCTCCCTAGGGAGAGAAAAAGCCCGGTTCGCGCCGGGCTCACCTACGCTAGTTTTTCCAAAGCGCCAGAGGCAGCGGCGATAGTTGCGTCGATATCATCGTCCGTGTGGGCCGTGGATACGAAACCGGCTTCAAAACAGGACGGGGCGAGATAGACTCCCGCATCCAACATCGCACCGAAGAAACGCTGAAATTTTGTTGTGTCCTGAGACTGGACATCGGCGAAATTCTTGAGCGGCTGTTGTTTGGTGAAAGCGAAGCCAAACATCCCACCAAGACAAGTTGTGGAAATTGGTTCACCGGCAGAACTCGCCGCTTCTTGTAGACCGGTTGTTAGTCGTTCGGTCTTTTGTTGTAAGTCGTCGTAAAAACCAGGCACCGCGATTTTCTCAAGGGTGGCAATGCCCGCCGACATGGCCACAGGGTTTCCCGAAAGCGTGCCAGCTTGGTACACGGGGCCAGCCGGTGCTAGGTGCTGCATCACGTCGTGACGCCCGCCGAATGCACCCACGGGCATACCTCCACCGATCACTTTTCCTAACGTAGTTAGATCTGGCTTGATGCCCCAGCAACCCTGTGCACCGCCAGCCGCAACTCGAAACCCAGTCATCACCTCATCAAAAATAAGTAGGCTGTCGTAGCGGTCGCACAGATGCTGCAACCCGTCGATAAACGCAGTGTCTGGAATCACCATGTTCATATTTCCGGCGATGGGTTCAATAATTACACATGCGATGTCTTTGCCCCATTCATCAAAGCAACGGCTTAGGGCATCGATATCATTGTAGGGTTGCACCAA
>JBCCFQ010000633.1:0-2967 GCA_039029655.1 Pseudomonadota bacterium
CAAACATCGGGATACGGTTGAAATGCGCCGTTCACAAGTGATAGGTGCTTGCGCGTGCTCCGCAATAATTCTTCGTGATCTCGTAACTCGGCGCGCAGGTTGCGTATGGTTTGATCCTGCGTGCTGCAAACATCCTCCAGCGCCAGACCTTGCACATTGTTTAGGTGCAAGATTTTTTGGATCAATTCCGCCTTTGACAGCTTTTCTAGGCCGTGGTCATCGCCTAGTTTGTTGAAATGCTTCACCACCCAATTACCCGCTCTATGTTCAAGCACCATGTTTAGGTCGCGGCCACCTACTGATGGGCCGCTCAAATTGTCTCTATCGATCAACGCCATTGATTCCCCCGCTTCCGATAAACCGCATACCCTTTAAGGCTTGCTGCCATTGCTAAGAACACACACACCACAAAACCCAGCAAAATTAATAATTCCATTTTCGTTTCCGGTTGAGCCATGCAGAGCAAAAACAGCAGCATGGCTTTGATGTTGTTCAAGCTGCCTTAAGTGCTTTGTTAACTTTATTAATCGCTTCCGCCGGCACCAGCGACTTTCCCTCAGATGCATGCACCTGGTTAACGTAGGGCGCACCCTCCGGCCAAAGTTCCAGTAGTTTTTTTACGGTTGTGACGCTCCAGACAATTGCACCAATTTCGTTTTTCAGCGAGTTGAGCCGATTGTCCCAATCGTTGCGATGCTTATCCCATTTCAAAACCGCCCGGGCTGCTGCTGACCTGGAGCTAAGTTCCTGCGCACCTTTCCAGTCTGGAACACCCGCAAAGAGCTCCATTAGCGCTTCGTCTTTTTCGTATGCAACCCAGGGCACCCGGTAATGCTTGCCATCGACCATAACCGGCACGTCATATGCTTTAACGCGGTGCTCTGCGGGGATGTTTCGCAACCGCTGGACAAGCGACCGGCCGAGGCAATGCTGCATGATTTTTTCCCGCGCTTCGTTCAACAGCCGCTGCGTTTCCAGTTTGTGGGCTTCTTTGTTTTCGTCGTTGAAGCCGGCTGCTTCCAAAACCCGGCTAATGATGATTCTGCGATAGTGGTTTGTGAGTCGTGTCACGCTATCCCCCAACAAATTCATAAGTTTCATCAAAAATGTCTTGTTCGCAGACGTAAAACTCACCGCGAACGCCTTTCATAACCATGTCTCCAGGGTTTGCCCGAACAACCCCTTCGCGAGATTTAACGTAAATGGCATTGCCATTCTTCACCCTAATTTCAGCAGCCGGGCACCAGTCCAAAATCTCCGCTTCGTTCGTTCCATCAAACTGCAGTGCTTCGATTTCAACGGGCTTCTTTCTCCAACGGTTAACTTTTGTCTTTGTCAATTCGTGCAATGCGATACTCCTATAGTTATTCAGTTCGCCAAGGTGGTAGCCGCGCCGGTAAAGTGCGGCTTGGTCTGGTGGGATCACCCGGCAGCCGCCGCCGCATCCCGCGCGTACAACTCAGTCCGCACAATCGCCTCGTTGCGTGGCGCCTCGATGTTGAGCGTTACCTGCCGGTCCCTAACGCCGCACACCTTGATTTCCCGCTCGTCGTCAATCTTCGCAATCTCTCCAACGCCCCGCGGCACGACCACACCGGCGCCACCGTCACGAAAGATTGATAACCGTGCGTGCTTGTCTGGTGTGATACCCAGTAGCGTGACTCGAATATCAGTCCCAATGTCCACCGATTCCTCGGCCCTACGTGTAATAACCAATCCCATGATTTCCGCTCCGTGATGATCTGATTGCGTCAACTGTTCGTTCGTACAGCACCAAATTTGCGAATTGCCTCCAAAATTCAGCCGACGGAGTTAGTTATGTCATCTGGATGACACAACTTCGGAATGTCAGCGAACTCCTACTTGCAAGCTTCCTGACTTACCGACACCGTTAGTGAGAGAAATTAGTCACGGATGACAGTTCTCTCACGTGATAACCGAAAAGTTGTCAGGCGCCTTGTAAGCGCTTTGTTTTCGGGCTATCAAAGGGGTCAAATGTGGTGTGTTCAAAAAAACTATAAGCTATTGGTTGATATGTCAACTAATAGTTTATATAACTACGCAGAATCACTAGAGAGATTGGTGTTGTGAAATATCTACTTGACCTATCCCACAAACAGACCGCGGTGGTCAGTTGTGTAATTGACCGGGGCTCGAAAGAGATAGGAGAACTGTTGGCTCAGCGCGAGCAGTACTCTGATGATTGGGTTGCTTCGGAGATTCGTCGGCTTTGGGGCGCTATTGATGCCGAGTTGACCACGCTGGCACACCCCGATTTTCATGCCACAGGCTTGGCAGCTCGAGTCAAGTCTTTGTTTGGTTGGGCTACCAAACTGGATATGACCGTTGATGAGTATCAAGGGTACATATCAAAGTTGGTTTTGCTGCGGGACCAGTGGTACGGCACAGTCACACCTGATGCAACGGCCGGCGAGGTAATCGATTCGTTCGTTAGCATCCTCTGGATTACCTTTAGTGCGGATTGGCCTTTGTTTATCGCTGCCTTGCAGCCTTCGGCCAGGCCAACAGGAAATGAGACCAACAAACCGTAGTAGGTATTCTCGGTGGAGGCGGTAGCTTGTTCGGGTAGCGGTTTTGTACCCGTTTTCTATCTTGGTGGGGTTTTCGCGCTGGGTTTGGCAACAAAATATGTCAAAGCGATCCGCCATACTGTTTTCGTTGCGATCTCGATTAGCACGATTCAGGGTGTCGCCTTTGTTTTGATGCATGAATTCTGTATGTGGAGATGGTGGGGGAACGCGCTAGTCGACTCATTGGTAGTTTCACTATTGCTTTTTCGGTTGTTGGACCGGCGGAGTAATTTGTTGTTTGCGATACTGCTAATCGATTTTGGTAAGTTGACGTGGCATTTGCTATGGCCGATTCTTGGGCTGGACGCGCTAACGTATGCGAAAGGAAACAACGCGTTTTATGGGACTGTACTAGCTGCGATACTCTACTTTGTCC
>JBCCFQ010000634.1:0-2959 GCA_039029655.1 Pseudomonadota bacterium
CCGCATCGCAATAACACGCTGGCACCTACACACCGGAGATATCTTGATCAAATCGCTTACTCAATTTGTAACAAACAACATGATCAGAGTTAGCATTAGCAGGTACGCGAAGTGACTGGATGAACTCGCCAGGCTTCATGTCGTTCTCCATGTAGCCCAAGTACAGCTCGTCCAAAAGAACCCGACGGGTGGTATCTCCGCATCGCAATAACACGCTGGCACCTAAACACATGAGCGCAGGCATGGAATCGCCAATAGGCGAACCATTAGCCACGTTGCCCACCAGCGTTCCAGCATTGCAAATGGGAGGCGATGCAAAACGACGAAACATTTCTTTGAGACCGGGGTATTCCACAAGCAACGCTTCAAAGCCTTGGTTTAGAGAGACTCCAGCACCCACATCAATCCAATCCTCCGACTTGGTGACTTGCTTAGCCTCTGCCACATCCCCTAGATAGATCAATACCGGCAGCTCTCTAAATTGCTTTGTGACCCACAAGCCTATATCGGTGCCCCCCGCTAAGATGGTGGCATTTGGATATCGTTGATAAAGTTCGGCTAGATTAGAAAGAGTCAAAGGTGCAAAATAGTGCTGACGGTTGTTCAGTTCCAACGTGGTTTTTCTTTGAATGGACTGAAGCTGTTCAATCAGCTCAGTTTCGCTGGTCAACAATTCATCTGACTTTTCACTACAACGTCCGGCACAAGACATCCAGTCCTGCGTATCCCTAACGTCGTAGTCGTACATGGTCTTGGCTGCATCCAAAATGGGACGATATCCGGTACAGCGACACAAATTACCGGCCAAGGCATGATTCATTTCTTCACGATCAGGGTTCTGTGAGTCTTGGAAAAGTGTAAACAAAGACATGACAAATCCGGGGGTACAGAAACCGCACTGAGAACCGTGACATTCCACCATGGCACGCTGTACCGGGTGTAGTTCGCCCTCTTTAGACAGACCCTCCACGGTTATCAGGGCTTTTCCGTCTAATGTTGGCAAAAACTGGATGCAGCTATTGACGCTTCGTAGACCAAAGCCAGTATCCTGATCCAGCTCAGCCACGACCACAGTACACGCGCCGCAATCTCCTTCGGCGCATCCTTCTTTGGTACCTGTCAACCCCGGCTTACTTCGAAGATATTCGAGAATTGTTGTGGTCGGGCTAGGGTTTTCCACCTCCTGGTAGCAGCCGTTGACAAAAAACCTCACCAGTTCCGTCATAGCCACCCCTAACTGCCTCGATAGGTGGTGTAACTCCAGCGGGATACCAATAGGGGCACGTGATAATTGGCATCGGCGTCTGGAACGCCAAAACAAATTGGCACCACGTCCAAGAACTTCATGCCTTCACCATCAAAGTAGTCTCCAACATGAAATTGAAGTTCGTATCGGCCGACAACAAACTCGCTCCCTTGTAGCAACGGGGAATCGCAACGACCATCTTCGTTTGTATACACAGTCTTGATAGGTTCTTCAGACTGATCTTGACGATACAAATCAATCCGTAGTCCTTGAGCGGGACGACCGGACTCGGTATCTAACACATGCGTGGTTAAGTGGCCCATTAAACAAACCTACGTTATCAAAGCTAAAGGGTCAATCGACTATCTCTGGCTCAACCTTGGTAAACATGACACAAAAACCCAAGGCATAAATAGTTCCGCAAAGGATGGGAATATAATAGTCCCAGCTAGGCTTGAGACCACTCATGTACTGAACGATAAACAGAGCCAATTCAGCCAAAAAAATCAAAGAAAATATAAGGCTAAAGGCCACGACCAACCATCGAGGTAACCGTCGCCATAGACTAGAGAGCAAAGATTCGCGACCACCCTCTAGGGACAACTCGCGCAAAACTCCAACCGTAACCCAGACAATGGGAGGCAAGCCCAGCAAAAGCGTGTACAACAACCCTTGAAGTTTCCCACCTGATACCCCCAAAAAAAGCCCCATGAGCACAACCAATGCCAAAAACACGCCAAATGCCGCAACGAACAAAAAAGCCAAGATCATCCAGGCATTATCCCGGAATATGGGCGGAAGTTCATAGCCCACGCCAACTATCAGGTACAATGACACCACAATAAATACAACAAGCGGGCCATGTCTGATCCAAATTCTCTGACCCCCCATGCCGGCAGCGGAACTCTGTACGACCCAATGAAGGAGCCTCGTTTCGCTGAGATCGCCACTTTTATGCGGGCGCCATTGGCCAAGAGTCTAGACCAATTGGACATCGCCCTGATTGGGGTTCCCACCGACCTAGGTGTCACCAACCGTCCTGGGGCCAGGCATGGTCCGCGAGAAATTCGCAACGCTTCAAGCCTAATGCGCACTATCAATTTGGGTCTAAGACTCAATCCCTATGAGCTTGCCCGCATAGGCGACATTGGCGATGTGCATTTCGACAATCGATATCACCTTGATGAACACATTCGTGACATTGAATCATTTTTTCTAAACGTGCATCGAGCAGGGGTTGTCCCCCTGAGCGCGGGCGGCGACCACTCAATCACCTACCCAATATTTAAGGCACTAGGCAAAGATAGGCCAGTAGGCATGATTCATATTGATGCACATTGTGACACCTGGGGCCCCATGTGGGGATCAAAGTTTCATCACGGTGCGCCATTTCGCCTCGCAGTAGACGATGGCGTATTAGACCCAACAAGGACTATCCAAATTGGCATACGGGGCGGTCAGAACTTTATGGATGGCATAGAGTACTCACAAGAAAAAGGAATGCGGGTCATATTCATCGAAGAGTTTGCCGACCTGGGTGTTGAAGCGGTGATTGCCGAAGCTCGCCGGGTGGTGGGTGATGGCCCGACCTATATCTCTTTTGACGTGGATGGTTTGGATCCAGTCTACGCTCCAGGCACGGGTACACCCGAGGTTGGCGGTATTACCACCTTAGAGGCTCAGCGATTTTTGCGCGGTCTAAAGGGATTGAAC
>JBCCFQ010000635.1:0-2955 GCA_039029655.1 Pseudomonadota bacterium
CGGCCGACAACGGTGACGGCAGCGCTGCAGCATTGTTTGGTGCGATTTTAGGCACGTTTATTCCCCCAGGAGGCTGTTTCACCGCCGACGCTACTGGCACGCCTACCTTGGTTGAAAACAAGTTGGACGAGGACAACATCTCCTGGAGTGTTGGCCTGGATTGGCACTTCAGTGATGACTCCATGCTTGATGGCAATGTCAGTAGGGGCTTTAAGTCGGGTGGATTCCCAACGATTGCCGCCACCGCGGTGGTCCAGTATGACGCGACGACTGAGGAAGAACTGACCGCGTATGAAATTGGCTTTAAGTCCGCTGTAAATGATGAACTGCAGCTCAATGGCGCTGTGTTCTACTATGATTATTCTGACAAACAAGTTCTGGGCTTTTTTGAAGACGAGATATTTGGCCCCATCCTACGGTTGGTTAACATCCCAGAGTCGGAAGTGACGGGTGCTGAACTCGAATTGCAGTGGGCCTCCAGTTTTGGTCTCGACGTTAGCTTCGCAGGTTCCTATCTGGATTCAGAAGTCACCAGCGACTTCCTAAACCCCAACGCGTTTGGCGTTCCCACTAACTTCAAGGGTGAATCCTTTCCCAACGCACCCGACACGCAAGTGAATTTGGATGCGGTATATCGGTTCTCTCTCACGGGGAATATGGATGTGTTTATCGGTGGTAACGTCTATTACCAAAGCTCAACAAATTCAGAGTTCGGCGAGTCTCCGGAGCTAGACGTAGACTCCTACACCTTACTCGACCTGAGAGCGGGTGTAGAAGCACCCGACGGTCGCTGGAAGGTGAGTGCCTGGATGCGCAACGTCAACGATGAGTACTACTGGACGAATGCGAGCAAGACGAACGATACGATCATTCGTTTTACCGGCTTGCCGCGCACCTACGGCCTTAGTCTGAATTGGAGCTTCGGTGGCTAGCCACCGGAGCAGGCTGTTTAAGGAACTCGATGGTTCACAATGATATTGTGAACCTGAATGCCTGGAAAGCTTATCGTATTTGGTCGCAGTCGGATGTAACGCGTTACTTGGCTGTTAAAGAAAGTCTGGCAGCAGTGGAGTGAGTACTATGCTGGGTAAGGTAAGACAGCTTTACGTGGGCATTTCCTCTGCGCTATTGCTTGCCTGTTACAGCCTCAGCGCCGGAAGCTCTCCTGCCGTCGAGCAAGCAACACCGGCAGACCATAGCAACCTCAAATCTGCAGTCGAGCAAGCAACTCCCACAGAGCATGGCAAGCTCAAAGCCATGCGCGAGGCCGACAAAAGAACGGATGAGTGGTTTACCACTGGCGGTCAGTTTAGTGAAAAACACCACTCGTCTCTTGCGCGCATTAACCAGGAGACTGTTGAACGGCTAGGTTTCGCCTGGGAGTACGATCTGGGCAGCCGCAGAGGGGTAGAGGCCACGCCGGTCATTGTCGATGGCGTAATCTATGCCAGTGGACCGTGGGGTGAGACTTATGCCGTTCGAGGCGATACCGGTGAGCAGGTGTGGCGCTTCCGTCCAGAGGTTGATGGTCAGGTAGCCAAGAATGCCTGCTGCGACGTGGTGAATCGAGGCGTTGCTGTATGGGAAGACCTGGTTTACGTGGCAGCGCTTGATGGCGTTCTCTATGCGCTGGATCGAGACACCGGTGAGGTCAAGTGGCAGGTAGACACATTCGATGGGGAACCGGGGCGCAAAGCGTCAACTGGTGCCCCGCGGGTTGCCGGTGACGTGGTGGTTATCGGATTTGGCGGTGCAGACTTTAACGCACGCGGATACATAACCGCCTATCACCGTAAGACGGGAGAGTTCGCCTGGCGGTTTTACACCGTACCCGGTGCTCCCGATAAACCTTATGAGCATCCCGAGTTAGAAATGGCCGCAAAAACCTGGGACCCCGATAGTATGTGGGAAGCGGGGCTGGGTGGTACCGTTTGGGACAGTATGGTCTTTGATCCCGAGGCAAATCTTCTCTATGTAGGCACTGGCAATGCTGCTGTAGGACCTATTAAATTTCGCAGTCCAGCCGGCGGCGATAATCTCTTTTTGAGTTCAATTCTGGCGATCAATCCCGATACCGGACAACTTGTTTGGCACTACCAGGTAGACCCTGGGGAAGAATGGGATTACACCGCTACCCAGAACATGATTCTCGCGGAAATAGAGATCGATGGAGTCGAACGCAAGGTATTGATGCAAGCCCCAAAGAACGGTTACTTCTATGTTCTCGATAGGCTTACCGGCGAACTGATATCAGCTGAACCCTTTGTCCCCGTAAACTGGTCGACCCATATCGATATGAAGACGGGTCGACCCGTGCTGACCGAGGCCGCCAACTTCAGCGATGAGCCTACGATAATGTGGCCGAGTACCAAAGGGGCTCATGGTTGGCGGGCCATGACCTACAGTGACAAAACAGGCCTGGTCTACATTCCCGCATACGAAAGTGCAGACCTGAAAGTCGCGCTGTTTGATGAAGAATTCAAGTATGATCCGACCCGGCTCAACGGAGGCGTGCTGCCGCTGCCCTTGTCTGAGGGGGCAATTGATTACTACAAGGACGAACTGCCCGTCGATGTAGAAGTGCTCAAGGAGATGCTCAGAAACAGCGATGTCCCGCCGGAGCGGACGGTGCTGATTGCCTGGGATCCGGTTAAAAATGAGACTGCCTGGGAAATAGAAATGGACTATTTCCGCAACAGCGGTGGCGTTCTGACAACAGATGGCGGGCTGGTGTTTCATACCAAACCTTCCGGTGAGCTAAAGGTCTACAGTGATGAAACCGGGGAACTACTTCACTCGATCCAGACGGGCTCGGGGCTCATGGGGTCACCCGCAACCTATGAGATAGACGGCGAGCAATATGTTGTTGTTCTGGCCGGGCTTGGTGGAGGAGGGTTCTTCAGTTACCCCAAATTCACTGCAGCCTACAAGTATGGGAACCGCGGCCGAATGATC
>JBCCFQ010000636.1:0-2954 GCA_039029655.1 Pseudomonadota bacterium
CGACAGGGCGCACCACTGGCTCAGACTTCAAGCTACCATCGCAGAGCAGACGCCAGCACACCTCAAACAGCCGTCCTTCATTCCAGTTTGGGTATTCTGGATTGGGTTCGCTGCATGCACGTGAAAAGACAATGGTCGGTCGGTTCCAATGGGCCTCAGCACCAAAATCCAGTCCTGCCGGATAGACACCGGGCCACGCACCAGCCACAACCTTACCCAAATAGGATACGCCACGAATGGCCGCTTGCACTCCTGTGTAATGCCCGCTATATTCGATACAAACATCGGCACCACGTTTGTCTGTGGCCTTCTTGATTTCCAGACCCGCGTCGGTAGCCGTCGGATCAATGACCATATCTGCACCACACTCAAGTGCAACTTCCCTGCGCAGTGGTAATGGATCGACCGCAATCACCGGATATGCACCCGCTAACTTGGCAAGTTGTACCGCCATCAGTCCGATTGCGCCCATGCCAAAGACGGCCACCGCGTCGCCAATACGCACGTGACCGTCCCGCACCGCACCAAGCGCAAAGTCCGCAGGGTCTAGGCAAGCTGCTGCCTGCCAAGGAACACCGTCGGGCAACTTGCGCACACGGTTCGCAGACCAGACGTGTATCTCCTTAAAGGTGCTATGGGTAAAGACCTGTTCCCCTAGAGAAACCTCTGTTACATCGGATCCAATTTCGATCACTTCACCAATACAGATATTACCAAGTCCAGCCGGATAATTCACCATACCTGGCTGCTCGGCCCGAAATACCTTGTACTCTTCGTCATATCCACCACGCGGTCCCGCATAGCCCGTGAAAAACGCCATTTCTGAGCCATGTTTTGCAGCTCCAAATAGACTCTTAACTCGAACCTGATCCGCTTGCAGCGTGGGACTTTCATAGTCTCTAAACACAACCTGCTCTTTGGCAGGTGCAATCAATTCTCGTGGCATTAGAATATTCTCCTAACATAAGTGACTTTATATTATCAGCGAATCAGCCGTCAGATTCTGGCTGAAAGCTGACGGCTGATTCGCTGAAAGCTTCTTTTAACCCTTCACGCCCGTCATGACGACGCCCTGAATAAACAATCGCTGTGCAAAGAAGAAGACAACCAACAGCGGCGCCATTGCAATCAGTGCTGCCGCCATCATGAGTGCAAAGTTCTGCGTTTGGTCGCTGACAAAAGAGGCGATGCCCAATGCAACGGGGAACTTGTCTTGGCTCTGTAAGTAGATGAGGGGCATAAGCAGTTCATTCCAGTGGAAGAAGAAGGCGAAGATGGCAACGGTAATGAGGGCGGCATTAGACAACGGTAAATATATCTGCCAGAATATTCGCCACGTAGACGCGCCATCAATACGCGCCGCTTCATCAAGCTCTCTGGGGACACCCAAAAAGAACTGTCTCAGCAAGAAGGTATAGAAGGGTTGCGCAAAGAAATGCGGAACAATCAGTGGCAAGTAGGTATTCAACCACCCCAAGTTTTTAAAGATAATAAATGTGGGAATCATCGTTACCCACGCAGGGACCATCATGGTACTGAGCATGATGATAAAGAGAACATTGCGACCCGGGAAACGGAAACGAGCAAAACCATAGGCGGCGATGGCACTCCCGATGACATTGCCAATAATCCCAAAAACGCTTATCACCGTGCTATTCCAGAGAAAGCGCGCAAAGGAAACCGATTCAAAGACTTGAGGATAATTCTGCCAAACGATTTCGCTTGGTATCCAAACGATGGGAAAGGTGTAGATCTCATTCTGGGGCTTCACGCTGGTGCTGATCATCCAAAAGAGGGGGATCATCAAAATGAGCGCACCGACAATGAGTGTGATATAGGTGAGAATAGAGCCAACAATTCGTTGATTACGCTTGCTTGATGTCCACGTGCGCCAGGCTGATTTCTGAGCAGATGTTTGAGCCGTCATGCATCCACCTCCACGCCACCAGAATAGTAGACCCAGCGATTTGAGGTGAGTAACACAATCGAGGTCAGACCCAGAATGAGCAAAAAGAGGATGAGTGCCATGGCTGACGCATAGCCAAGCCGCAACGAGCGGAAGGTGGTGTGATAGATGTTGAGCGAGAAGAAGTAGGTGGCATAATTGGGTCCCCCATCGGTCATGATAAAGGGCTGGATAAAGACTTGGAAGGTGGCGATCATGCCCGTCACCAGATTAAAAAAGATCACAGGCGTTGTCAGTGGGATGGTAATCTTCCAGAGCTTTTGCCACGGATTGGCCCCATCAATCGTAGCCGCTTCATAGAGATCGCTGGGGATCGATTGTAACCCCGCCAGATAGATAATCATGCCGCCCCCAACACCCCATAGACCCATGATGATAAAGGCAACCATCACCCATCGAGTATCGAAAAGCCAGGAGATGGGTTCGACGCCAAACCAGCCGAGCATGGCGTTCAAAACGCCAAACTCTCGGTGAAAGACAAATTGCCACATCATGGCGACGGCGACACCGGTTAGAATGGCAGGGAGATAGTAGATCGTACGGAATAGGGTGATGCCACGCACCTTTTGGTTCATCAAGAGGGCAATGCTATACCCTAGAACCAGTCCTGGTGGTAGAAACCCAATGACATAGATTAATGTAACCCTAGCCGACTGCCAGAAGATGTCATCGTCGGTAAACATCTTGACGAAATTGGCAAATCCAATCAATTCGATGTCGCCATACCCGCGATAGGAAGTAAAGGCGAGGTAAAATGAGGCGAGAATTGGGATTGCCGTAAAAAATAAAAATCCGAGTATCCACGGTGATATGTAAAGATACCCGGAGAGTGCTTCTCTTCTGGCTAACTTGGTTTTAGGTAAGGCCATAATTTGGAACCAACAAATTCAGTGTGATAGGGCAAAGCAACGTTGCCCTATAGGGCCATTCCGCAAAAATAAATGCCAGCGGAGTGAGCACTCTCTAGTGCGGGTCTTACACAAACACC